>NZ_WWIA01000553.1 GCF_009870065.1 Streptomyces sp. SID5785
GGCTGGTGCGTCGGGCCGTCCTCGCCGAGGCCGACCGAGTCGTGCGTCCACACGTAGGTGACGGGCAGCGACATGAGGGCCGACAGCCGGACCGCGTTGCGCATGTAGTCGGAGAACACCAGGAAGGTGCCGCCGTAGATGCGGGTGTGGCCGTGCAGCGCGATGCCGTTCATCTCCGCGGCCATGGCGTGCTCGCGGATGCCGAAGTGGATCGTGCGGCCGTACGGGTCCGCCTCGGGGAGCGGGTTGTCCGCGGGGAGGAACGACGACGTCTTGTCGATCGTCGTGTTGTTCGAGCCGGCCAGGTCGGCGGAGCCGCCCCACAGCTCGGGGATGACCGGGCCGAGCGCCTGGAGCACCTTGCCGGACGCGGCGCGGGTGGCGACGCCCTTGCCCGTCTCGAAGACCGGGACCTTGCCCTCCCAGCCGTCCGGCAGCGCGCCCGCCTGGATGCGGTCGAACTCGGCGGCCCGCTGCGGGTTGCCCGCGCGCCACTCCTGGTAGCCCTTCTCCCACTCGGCCCTGGCCTGGGCGCCGCGGTCGAGGGCCTTGCGGGTGTGGTTGATGACCTCGTCGGCGACCTCGAAGGTCTGCTCCGGGTCGAAGCCCAGCACGCGCTTGGTGGCGGCCACCTCGTCGTCGCCGAGCGCCGAGCCGTGCGCGGCCTCGGTGTTCTGCGCGTTCGGGGCGGGCCAGGCGATGATCGAGCGCATCGCGATGAAGGACGGCCGGTCGGTGACCCGCTTGGCCTCCTCGATCGCCGCGAAGATCGCCGTGTGGTCGAGGTCGCCGTCCGACTTCGGCTCGACGCGCTGGACGTGCCAGCCGTACGCCTCGTACCGCTTGGCGGTGTCCTCGGAGACCGCAGTCTCCGTGTCGCCCTCGATCGAGATGTGGTTGTCGTCCCACAGCAGGATCAGGTTGCCGAGCTTCTGGTGCCCGGCCAGCGAGGACGCCTCGGAGGAGATGCCCTCCTGGAGGCAGCCGTCACCGGCGATCGCGAAGACGAAGTGGTCGAACGGAGAGGTGCCGGGGGCCGCCTCCGGGTCGAACAGACCGCGCTCGTAGCGGGCGGCCATCGCCATGCCCACCGCGTTGGCGACGCCCTGGCCCAGCGGGCCGGTCGTGGTCTCGACACCGGTGGTGTGGCCGTACTCCGGGTGGCCGGGGGTCCTGGAGCCCCAGGTGCGGAACGCCTTCAGGTCGTCCAGCTCCAGGCCGAAGCCGGCCAGGTAGAGCTGGATGTAGAGGGTCAGGGACGAGTGGCCCGCGGACAGCACGAAGCGGTCCCGGCCCACCCAGTCGGCGTCCGCCGGGTCGTGCCGCATCACCTTCTGGAAGAGGGTGTACGCGGCCGGGGCCAGGCTCATCGCCGTACCGGGATGGCCGTTGCCGACCTTCTGTACGGCGTCGGCGGCCAGGACGCGAGCGGTGTCAACGGCCCGCTGGTCCACTTCGGTCCACTCGAGGTCTGTGGTGGTCGGCTTGGTGCTCACCCTGAGTCAGGGCTCCTCTCCACATGTCGAATGCCGGTGATGTCGGTCTCACCGGCCGTTGTCGAGCCTACCCTTGCTGGAACACGCATCTTCTCGCGTCGTTCCAGACTGCCGGGCCTGCGTCGGATCCGCCTCCCGGCGGCCCTCGGCGGGGTTCCTCAGGTGATGCCGGGGCCGCTCGGACGAGGTCGTCACCGGGTTCCCCGGGCCGGGTGCGAACACACACCTATATAGGGGTCCTTCGCCGCGGTTACGGCATGCGGCCCAACACGACCCGACCCCCGCGAAGGGCCAGGTATAGGCAACGTCTACAGTGGCGTGGTACGCGCGAGCCTTTACCGGGACTTCACTTCCAGGAGTCCGCAACGGGGGTTCGCTGGAGTCTCTGTCAGGGGTGTGCGTGACGGCCGTCGAATCCCGTCCTCCGGGTGGGGGTCCTTCCCAGGCCCTTCAGGATGTGGGAGAGCTCGGGACGAGCCCGAGCAGCACGGACAGCAGCCGGATCCGGCGGCCGTTCGGGGCCCGCGTCAAGGCGTTCGTGGCGCTGACCAAGCCGCGGATCATCGAGCTGCTGCTCATCACGACCGTGCCGGTGATGTTCCTCGCCGAGCAGGGTGTGCCCGACCTGTGGCTGGTGCTCATCACGTGCGTCGGCGGATACCTCTCCGCCGGCGGCGCCAACGCGCTCAACATGTGGTACGACCGCGACATCGACGCCCTGATGGACCGCACGTCGCAGCGCCCCCTGGTCACCGGGATGGTCAGCCCCGCGGAGTGTCTGGTCTTCGGCATCTCCCTCGCGGTGATCTCCACGCTGCTGTTCGGCTTCGCCGTCAACTGGCTGTCCGCGTGGCTCTCCCTGGGTGCCCTGCTCTTCTACGTGGTCGTCTACACGATGATCCTCAAGCGCCGCACCTCGCAGAACATCGTGTGGGGTGGCATCGCGGGCTGCCTGCCGGTCCTCATCGGATGGTCCTCGGTGACGGACTCGATGTCCTGGGCGCCGGTCATCCTCTTCCTCGTGATGTTCTTCTGGACGCCGCCGCACTACTGGCCGCTCTCCATGAAGGTGAAGGACGACTACGCGCGCGTGGGCGTGCCGATGCTTCCCGTCATCGCCTCCAACAAGGTGGTGGCCAAGCAGATCGTCCTCTACAGCTGGGTGATGGTCGTGGTGTCGCTGCTGCTGACCCCGCTCGGCTACACGGGCTGGTTCTACACGGCGGTCGCGCTGGTCGCTGGCGGCTTCTGGCTGTGGGAGGCGCACGGTCTGCAGAACCGCGCCAAGGCGGAGGTCACGGGCGCGAAGCTCAAGGAGATGCGCCTGTTCCACTGGTCCATCACCTATGTGTCGCTGCTCTTCGTGGCGGTCGCCGTGGACCCCTTCCTGCGCTGATCCGCTCTTCGGTCCTCACGACGGGTGGGGTGCGTGGCCCAGGCCACGCACCCCACCCGTCGCTTGTTGCGCTACTCGTCGGTAGCATCCTCCTCATGGCAGAGACTCAAGCGGTTGAGGCGCCCGGTCGGGCGGCGAAGGACGAGCGCCGGGCGGCCAAGCTGGCCAAGGAGATCGGCGCGTTCGCCAAGGCGCACGGCGGCGCCGAGGGCCAGCTCGCCTACATCGGCGAGCGGGGCACCCGGATCGCGCTCGTCGGCGAGGACGGCGGCTGGGGCAACCTGATGGCGGACACCTACGAGGTGGCGCAGAAGGCCGTCGAGAAGGCGGGCATCACCGTCCAGGAGGACTTCGACGGCGACTTCGCCGCCAAGGTCGAGACCGGCCCCTACGAGTGGAAGCGGATGGCCGGAATCCAGATCGGCGGCTGACGTCCGCCCCGGTGGCGATGGGCGCAGGTGTGCGACGGGCGGTCGGCCAACACCAGGCGCCCGTTCACCCGTTAGGACTGGAGAAGCGCGGTCCACGCACGGGGAGCCCCGGATGATCGAAACGCCGACCCTGGTGGATCAGTACTGCCACGGCGTGCTGCGTACGGAACTGGGCCTCGGCACGTTCGAGGCCCATCTCGCCCGGGGCGAGGGCCCGCCCGCCCCCGGCACGACCTTCTTCGACACCCAGACCGGGTTCGCGATCCGCCGCTGGTGCCCGCCACTGCTCGGTCTGGAACCGCACTGCCCGCCCGCCCGGTACCTCGCGCGCCGCCGCGAGCTGGGCGTCCTCGAAGCGGGTCGCCGACTGCTGCGCGGCAGCGGCATCACCACGTACCTCGTCGACACCGGGCTGCCCGACGACCTCACCGGGCCCGCCGAGCTGGCCGCCACCGCGGGCGCCGAGGCCCACGAGATCGTCCGCCTCGAACTGCTCGCCGAACAGGTCGCGGACACCTCCGGATCCGTCGAGTCCCTCCTCGCGAACCTGGCCGAGTCCGTGCACGCGGCGGCCGCCGAAGCCGTCGCCTTCACCTCCGTCGCGGGCGTACGGCACGGACTCGCGCTGGCGCCGCAGCCGCCGGGCCCCGGCGAGGTGCGGGGCGCGGCCGGGCGCTGGCTCGCGGGACGGCCCGTCGGCGGCGCCCTCACCGATCCGGTCCTGCTGCGCCACCTGCTCTGGATCGCCGTCGCCACGGGCCGGCCGCTGCAACTGCACGCGGGGCTCGGCGACCCGGGCCTGCGCATCGACCGCACCGACCCCGTGCTGCTCGCCGACTTCGCGCGGGCCACCGCCGGCCTCGGCACGGACCTGGTCCTGCTGCACGGCTACCCGTACCACCGGCACGCGGCCCATCTGGCCGGAATCTTCCCGCACGTGTACGCGGACCTCGGACCTGCGCTGGCGCGGACCGGGGCGCGCGCGGCCGAGGTGCTGGCCGAGATCCTCGAGTCGGCGCCGTTCGGGAAGCTGCTGTTCTCCAGCGGGGCCCGCGGCATCCCCGAGCTGCACGTCGTCGGCGCCCGCTCGTTCCGCGAGGCGCTCGGCCGGGTGCTGGGCGGCTGGGTCGCCGACGGGGCCTGGTGCGCCCAGGACGCGCGGCGGGTCGCCGCGATGATCTCCGGGGACACCGCGCGGCGCGTGTACGGACTCGGCCCCGCGGACGGGACCGGCGGACCGGCTCAGGGCTGAGACGCCGGGCCGTGCGGCGGGTCGGGGGAACCGCCGGGGGGATCAGACCGACGAGAGTTCCGGGTCCGCCTGGGCCGGCAGGTCCACGGCCGGCTCCGGACGCTCGCGCAGCGAGAGCACGACCCGCAGGACACCGATCCAGACCAGCGCCGAGCCGAGCATGTGCAGGCCGACGAGGATCTCGGGCAGGTCGGTGAAGTACTGGACGTAGCCGAGGACGCCCTGCGCGAGCAGGATCAGGAACAGGTCCCGGGTGCGGTGCAGCGGGCCGCGGGGCGCGTCGACCGCCTTGAGGACGAACCAGAGCGCGAAGGCCAGTGTCACGACGACCCAGGCGAGCACCGCGTGTGCCTTCGCGACCGTCTCCCAGTCCAGCGGCATCCGCTTGACGTCGCTGGAGTCCCCCGCGTGCGGGCCCGCGCCGGTCACCACGGTGCCCACGGCGATGAGGGCGCCCGAGGCGGCGGCCATGACCCAGACGAGCTGCTTGATGGACGTGCCGACCAGCGGGCGCGGCGCGCCGTCACCCTCGCGGCTGCGCTGCCACATGACGACGGCGATCGTGAGGAGGGCGGTGGTGAGGATGAAGTGCGCCGCGACCGTGTACGGGTTGAGACCGACGAGGACGACGATGCCGCCGAGGACCGCGTTGCCCATGACGACCCAGAACTGGGTCCAGCCGAGGCGGGTCAGGGACCGGCGCCACGGCTTCTGGGAGCGGGCCGCGATGATGGCCCAGCCGACCGCGGCGCACAGCACGTAGGTGAGCATGCGGTTGCCGAACTCGATGGCGCCGTGGAAGCCCATCGCGCTCGTCGCGGTCAGGGACTCGTCCGTGCACTTGGGCCAGGTCGGGCAGCCGAGGCCCGAGCCGGTCAGGCGCACCGCGCCGCCGGTCATGACGATGACGACGGTCATGACGACGGCGGACATCGTCGCGCGCTGCACGGTCCGCTGCGTGGGGGTCCAGCGGGCGGCGATGAAGGCGAGCGGGTTGCGCACCGCCTGGGCGGCGTCGGCGCGGGTCAGCTTTGGCACGGGCCCATCGTAGGCGCCGCCCTTGTGCATCGGTTCACGAGGGGGTGCGAACCGGACGTGAGGTGCCTCTCGGTCGCTACGCGGCGGCCCGCCCCGGCCTCACTCCCAGCGGAAGAAGCGGCCCGCGGCGCCGAGCCCGGCGGCCGCCCAGACGGCCAGGATCCCCAGATCGGCCCACGGCATCCCGGCACCGTCCTTGAGGACGTCGCGCAGCCCGTCGGAGAGCGCCGAGATGGGCAGCAGCTCGAGCACCGACCGGGCGGCGTCGGGGAACTTGTCGAGCGGCACGATGACGCCGCCGCCCACGAGCAGCAGCAGGAAGACCAGGTTCGCGGCGGCCAGCGTGGCCTCCGCCTTGAGGGTGCCGGCCATCAGGAGTCCCAGGCCGGAGAAGGCGGCCGTGCCGAGGACCAGCAGGAGCAGCACCGCGAGCGGGTTGCCGTGCGGGGACCAGCCGAGCGCGAGGGCGATCAGCGCGAGCAGGACGACCTGGAGCACCTCGGTGACCAGGACCGAGAGCGTCTTGGCCGTCATCAGCCCCCAGCGGGGCAGCGGCGAGGCGCCGAGCCGCTTGAGGACCCCGTAGCGCCGCTCGAAGCCGGTCGCGATCGCCTGCCCGGTGAAGGCCGTCGACATGACGGCGAGCGCCAGGATGCCGGGCGCCAGGAAGTCCACGGCCTCGCCGGAGCCGCCCGCCGTGTCCGTGGGCACCTCCACGATGTCGACCGAGGAGAACAGGACCAGCAGGAGCGTGGGGATGACGACCGTCAGCAGCAGCTGTTCGCCGTTGCGCAGCAGCATCCGGGTCTCGAACGCGGCCTGGGCGGTGATCATGCGCAGGAGCGGTGCGGCTCCCGGGGCGGGCGTGAAGACACCGGCGGTGGTGCGCGCGGGTCCCGTCGGATCGATGGCGGTCATCCGCGCAGCTCCCTGCCGGTCATTTCCAGGAATACGTCTTCGAGGGTGTGTCGCTCGACGGAGATCTTGTCCGGCATCACGCCGTGCTGGGCGCACCAGGAGGTGACCGTCGCCAGGAGCTGGGGGTCGATCGTGCCCGACACCCGGTAGGAGCCCGCGGTCAGCTCGGCGGCCGCCGAGTCGGCGGGCAACGCCTTGAGCAGGGAGGCCACGTCGAGTCCGGGGCGGCCGGTGAAGCGCAGCGTGTTCTCGGCGCCGCCGCGGCACAGCTGCTCGGGGGAGCCCTGCGCGATGACCCGGCCCGCGTCGACGATCGCGACGTCGTCGGCGAGCTGCTCCGCCTCGTCCATGTAGTGCGTGGTGAGGATGACCGAGACCCCGTCGGTGCGCAGGTCGCGGACCAGGTCCCAGGTCGCACGGCGGGCCTGCGGGTCGAGGCCCGCGGTGGGCTCGTCGAGGAAGACCAGCTCGGGCCGGCCGACGACGGCCAGGGCGAGGGCCAGGCGCTGCTGCTGCCCGCCGGACAGCCGCCGGTAGCTGGTGCGGCCGCAGCTGCCCAGGCCGAGGCGCTCGATGAGTGCGTCCACGTCGAGCGGGTGTGCGTGCAGCCGCGCGACGTGCCGGAGCATCTCGTCGGCGCGGGCCCCGGAGTAGACACCGCCGGACTGCAGCATCACGCCGATGCGGGGGCGCAGCGCGGAGGCCTGCCCGACGGGGTCGAGGCCGAGGACGCGGACCGTGCCGGCGTCGGGCCTGCGGTAGCCCTCGCACAGCTCGACGGTGGTCGTCTTGCCGGCGCCGTTGGGGCCGAGGACGGCGGTGATGCCGGGGGCGGCGGTGAGGTCGAGGCCGTCGACCGCCGTCTTGGTGCCGTACCGCTTCACCAGGCCGGTGATCTCGATCAGGGGGTGCGGCGAGGGGCGCCCCGGCGCAGGGAGGCGATCGGGAGAGGGCACGGCGGGCTCGCTTCGCATGGTGGCCAAGTCTAAGGACGGCCCCGGGGTGCCGGGCGCGCGGGGCGCCCGGCTCCCGCGGCGGCCCGTCAGGAGGTGGCGGTGCGGTGCAGCGGCAGCCACTTCGTCGCGTACGCCACCGCGTCGGCGACCGGGAAGAGGCGGGCCTCGGCGGCGCCGACGCGGCCCCGGACGACGGCGGTGTCCCGCTCGAAGTCCGCGCCGAGCTCGCCGAACCCGTCGTCCGAGATCGACACCTCGGTGACGTGCTCCCAGCCGTGCGGGCCCGGCCGGCCCACGTCGGCGGTGGGCGGGGACGGCACCCGGTACTCGGCGAGGTGGAAGGCCGTACAGCTCTCGTAGCCGGCGCCGAGGAGCAGCGTGCGGGCGCCGAGCTCCTCCAGGCGGGCCAGCGGGCTGCGGTCGCCGAGCCGGCAGTCGGCGGCGTGCCCGTCGAGGACCGCGGCGGCGCGCGGGCCGACCGCCGCGAAGGAGGTCTGGGGGTGTGCGCTGCGCTGGGCGCCGGGCCAGGTGCGCACCGTCTCGGGCACGATGCCGACGCCGCGGGTGCGCGTGGTGCGCGGGTCGTAGACGGGCATGGTCGTGCGCACGGTCTCCCACCATGCGGCCGGGACCGGCGGGGCACCCCAGTGCGCCGGGTCGGACAGGTCACCCGACTGGGCGGGGACCACGAGGGTGCCGTCGGGGCCGAGGGCGTCGAGGAGGGCCTGGACCACGGCGACCGCGCCGCCGTTGACCCAGCCGAGGCGGGAGAGGGAGGAGTGCACGAGGAGGGTCTCGCCGCGGGCGGCGCCGAGTGCGCGCAGGTCGGCGGCGAGCGAGGCGCGGGTGACGAGCGGGCCGGTCGGCAGGGGTTCGGGCATGGGCACAGTCTCCTGACGCGGGCCCGCGACCGCCACGGGTTTCCGGCCGGGTGAGGGGCGCGGCTGATCGATCAAAGATCGTTTCCGCAGGTCACGCAGGGTGCTTACTTAGGTTTACCTAAGTGATGCACCGCACCGTGGGCCGGTCGCCACGCGGCTTGTCAGGCTCTGAGGAATTACGCAACAATGGCGTTGTGAAAAACGTCGGCGAGGCTCAGGAGGCTCCTGCGGGGGCCCCGCACGAGGAGCTCGCGACCGGTTTCCGCAGCGATCGATCGACGCGCAACCGAGTCGCGCGGTCCATCCTGGACCACGGCCCCTCCACGGTCGCCGACCTCGCCGGGCGCCTCGGCCTCACCCAGGCCGCCGTCCGCCGCCATCTCGACGCCCTCGTCGCCGACGACGTCGTCGAGCCCCGCGAGCAGCGGGTCTACGGAGCGCGCACCCGCGGCAGGCCCGCCAAGGTGTTCGCGCTGACCGACTGCGGCCGGGACGCCTTCGACCAGTCCTACGACAAGCTCGCCGCGGACGCCCTGCGCTGGATCCAGGAGCAGGCCGGAGGGGACGACGCGGTCGTCGCCTTCGCCCGGGCCCGCATCGCCGCCCAGGCCGCCCCCTACAAGGCGGCCGTCGAGGCGGCGGAGCCCGAGGAGCGCGCCCGGGCCCTGGCCAGGGCGCTGAGCGCCGACGGGTACGCTGCCACTGCGCGCAGCGCGCCCCTCCCGCAACAGGGCGAGCAGCTCTGCCAGCACCACTGTCCGGTCGCCCATGTGGCGGAGCAGTTCCCGCAGCTTTGCGAGGCGGAGACCGAGATGTTCTCCCGACTGCTCGGCACCCACGTCCAGCGACTGGCCACCATCGCCCACGGTGACGGCGTCTGTACGACGTTCATCCCCAAGGGCGCCCCCAAGACCGATACCAACGCATCTGCAAGCACCGCCGGGAGGAACCCCGCATGACTCTCCCCATCGAGGAGACGGCCCACCCCGAGCTCGAGGGCCTGGGCAAGTACGAATACGGCTGGGCGGACTCCGACGCGGCCGGTGCCTCTGCCAAGCGCGGCATCAACGAGGACGTCGTCAAGGACATCTCGGACAAGAAGTCCGAGCCCGAGTGGATGACCAAGCTGCGCCTCAAGGGCCTCAAGCTCTTCGAGAAGAAGCCCATGCCGAACTGGGGCTCCGACCTCTCCGGCATCGACTTCGACAACATCAAGTACTTCGTGCGCTCCACGGAGAAGCAGGCGGAGTCCTGGGAGGACCTGCCCGAGGACATCAAGAACACGTACGACAAGCTCGGCATCCCCGAGGCGGAGAAGCAGCGCCTCGTCGCCGGTGTCGCGGCCCAGTACGAGTCCGAGGTCGTCTACCACCAGATCCGCGAGGACCTGGAGGAGCAGGGCGTCATCTTCCTCGACACCGACACCGCCCTGAAGGAGCACCCCGAGCTCTTCAAGGAGTACTTCGGCACGGTCATCCCGGCCGGTGACAACAAGTTCGCCGCGCTGAACACGGCCGTGTGGTCCGGCGGCTCCTTCATCTACGTGCCGAAGGGCGTGCACGTCGAGATCCCGCTCCAGGCCTACTTCCGTATCAACACGGAGAACATGGGCCAGTTCGAGCGGACGCTGATCATCGTCGACGAGGACGCCTACGTCCACTACGTCGAGGGCTGCACCGCGCCGATCTACAAGTCGGACTCGCTGCACTCCGCCGTCGTCGAGATCATCGTGAAGAAGGGCGCCCGCTGCCGCTACACGACGATCCAGAACTGGTCGAACAACGTCTACAACCTGGTCACCAAGCGCGCCGTGGCGTACGAGGGCGCGACCATGGAGTGGATCGACGGCAACATCGGTTCCAAGGTCACCATGAAGTACCCGGCCGTCTACCTGATGGGCGAGCACGCCAAGGGCGAGACGCTGTCCATCGCCTTCGCGGGCGAGGGCCAGCACCAGGACGCCGGCTCCAAGATGGTCCACATGGCGCCGAACACGTCGTCCAACATCGTGTCCAAGTCGGTGGCGCGCGGCGGTGGCCGTACCTCGTACCGCGGTCTCGTCGAGATCGGTGAGGGCGCCGCCGGATCGAAGTCCAACGTGCTGTGCGACGCGCTGCTCGTCGACACGATCTCCCGCTCCGACACGTACCCGTACGTCGACGTCCGCGAGGACGACGTGTCCATGGGCCACGAGGCGACCGTCTCCAAGGTCTCCGAGGACCAGCTCTTCTACCTGATGAGCCGCGGCCTGAGCGAGTTCGAGGCCATGGCCATGATCGTGCGCGGCTTCGTCGAGCCGATCGCCAAGGAGCTGCCCATGGAGTACGCGCTCGAGCTCAACCGGCTGATCGAGCTGCAGATGGAAGGCTCGGTCGGCTGACGCCGGTCGACCGTTCCAGCAGCCCACTTACGTACGAAAGAGAGCGCTACGACAGCCATGGCTGAGGCTCAGAACATCCCGGCCGGATCCACGACCGCCGGACAGATCGCGGTGGCCGCAGAGTCGACCGTCGCCACGCGCATGAGTGCGCCCCCGTCCTTCGACGTGCAGGACTTCCCGGTCCCGCACGGCCGCGAGGAGGAGTGGCGGTTCACGCCGCTGGAGCGGCTGCGCGGGCTGCACGACGGCACCGCCGTCGCGACCGGCACCGGCGTCAAGGTCGACGTCGACGCGCCGGCCGGTGTCACCGTCGAGACCGTCGGCCGGGACGACGCCCGCGTCGGCAAGGCCGGCACGCCGGTCGACCGGATCGCCGCACAGGCCTACTCGGCCTTCGAGCAGGCCTCGGTCGTCACCGTCCCCAAGGACACGGTGCTCGCCGAGCCGATCCGCATCGCCGTGCACGGCGAGGGCGGCGTCGCCTACGGCCACCAGGTCATCGAGCTGGGCGCCTTCGCCGAGGCCGTCGTCGTCATCGACCACACCGGTGACGCCGTGCTCGCCGCCAATGTCGACTACCTGCTCGGCGACGGCGCGAAGCTGACCGTCGTCTCCGTCCAGGACTGGGACGACAAGGCCGTGCACGTCGCGCAGCACAACGCGCTCGTGGGCCGCGACGCCGGCTTCAAGTCCGTCGTCGTGACCTTCGGCGGTGACGTCGTCCGGCTGCACCCGCGCGTCCAGTACGCGGGCACCGGCGGCGAGGCCGAGCTGCTCGGCCTCTACTTCACCGACGCCGGTCAGCACCAGGAGCACCGCCTCCTGGTCGACCACAACACCCCCCACTGCACGTCGAACGTCGTCTACAAGGGCGCGCTCCAGGGCGACGACGCGCACGCCGTGTGGATCGGTGACGTCCTCATCGAGGCCGCCGCCGAGGGCACGGACACGTACGAGATGAACCGCAACCTGGTGCTGACCGACGGCGCCCGCGTCGACTCCGTGCCGAACCTGGAGATCGAGACCGGCGAGATCGTCGGCGCCGGTCACGCCTCCGCCACCGGCCGCTTCGACGACGAGCAGCTGTTCTACCTGATGGCCCGCGGCATCCCCGCGGACGAGGCGCGCCGCCTCGTCGTGCGCGGCTTCTTCGCCGAGCTGGTCCAGCAGATCGGCGTCGACGACATCGAGGCCCGGCTCCTCGAGAAGATCGAGGCCGAGCTGGAGGCCACCGTCTGATGGCCTTCGTACGCGCCTGTGGGCTGAGCGAGCTGGAGGAGGACACCCCGAAGCGGGTGGAACTCGACAGCACGCCGGTCTCGGTCGTCCGCACCGAGGGCGAGGTGTTCGCGATCAACGACATCTGCTCGCACGCGAACGTCTCGCTCTCCGAGGGCGAGGTGGAGGACTGCCAGATCGAGTGCTGGCTGCACGGCTCCGCGTTCGACCTCCGTACCGGCAAGCCGTCCGGCCTTCCCGCGACGCGCCCCGTCCCCGTATACCCCGTAAAGATCGAAGGAGACAGCGTCCTCGTTGACGTACGCGTCTCCCTCACCCAGGAGTCCTGAGGCACCCATGGCAACGCTTGAAATCAAGGACCTGCACGTCACCGTCGAGGCCGACAACGCCACGAAGGAGATCCTCAAGGGCGTCGACCTCACCGTGAAGCAGGGCGAGACGCACGCCATCATGGGCCCGAACGGCTCCGGCAAGTCGACCCTCGCCTACTCGCTCGCGGGTCACCCCAAGTACACGATCACCAGCGGCACCGTCACCCTCGACGGCGAGGACGTCCTCGAGATGTCCGTCGACGAGCGCGCCCGCGCCGGCCTCTTCCTCGCCATGCAGTACCCGGTCGAGGTCCCCGGCGTCTCGGTGAGCAACTTCCTGCGCACCTCCGCCACCGCCGTCCGCGGCGAGGCCCCCAAGCTGCGTACCTGGGTGAAGGAGGTCAAGGAGGCCATGGAGAAGCTCTCCATGGACCCGTCCTTCGCCGAGCGCAACGTGAACGAGGGCTTCTCCGGCGGTGAGAAGAAGCGCCACGAGATCCTCCAGCTCGAGCTGCTCAAGCCGAAGATCGCGATCCTCGACGAGACCGACTCCGGCCTGGACGTCGACGCCCTGCGCATCGTCTCCGAGGGCATCAACCGCGTCCGTGAGAACGGCGAGGTCGGCACCCTCCTGGTGACCCACTACACGCGCATCCTGCGCTACATCAAGCCCGACTTCGTGCACGTCTTCGCGGGCGGTCGCATCGTCGAGTCCGGTGGCGCCGAGCTCGCCGACCAGCTGGAGAACGAGGGCTACGACAAGTACGTGAAGGGCGGCGCAACGGCGTGACACAGCAGCTGCCGGGCCTCCTCGACACCGAGGCGATCCGCAAGGACTTCCCGATCCTCGACCGGGTGCTCCACGACGGCAAGAAGCTCGTGTACCTGGACAACGCGGCGACCTCGCAGACGCCGCGCCAGGTCCTCGACGTGCTCAGTGAGTACTACGAGCAGCACAACGCCAACGTCCACCGCGGCGTGCACGTGCTGGCCGAGGAGGCCACGGCGCTGTACGAGGGCGCGCGCGACAAGGTCGCCGCGTTCATCAACGCGCCGAGCCGCGACGAGGTCATCTTCACGAAGAACGCCTCGGAGTCGCTCAACCTCGTCGCCAACATGCTCGGCTGGGCCGACGAGCCGTACAAGGTCGACCACGAGACCGAGATCGTCATCACGGAGATGGAGCACCACTCCAACATCGTTCCGTGGCAGCTGCTCTCGCAGCGCACCGGCGCGAAGCTGAAGTGGTTCGGCCTCACCGACGACGGCCGCCTCGACCTGAGCAACATCAACGAGGTCATCACCGAGAAGACGAAGATCGTCTCCTTCGTGCTCGTGTCGAACATCCTGGGCACCCACAACCCGGTCGAGGCCATCGTGCGCCGCGCCCAGGAGGTCGGCGCCCTGGTCCTGATCGACGCCTCGCAGGCGGCGCCGCACATGCCGCTCGACGTGCAGGCGCTGCAGGCCGACTTCGTGGCCTTCACCGGCCACAAGATGTGCGGCCCGACCGGCATCGGCGTGCTCTGGGGACGGCAGGAGCTCCTGGAGGACCTGCCGCCGTTCCTCGGCGGTGGCGAGATGATCGAGACCGTCTCGATGCACTCCTCCACCTACGCTCCCGCGCCGCACAAGTTCGAGGCGGGCACGCCGCCGATCTCGCAGGCCATCGGCCTCGGGGCGGCGATCGACTACCTGAACTCGATCGGCATGGAGAACGTCCTGCGGCACGAGCAGGCGCTGACCGAGTACGCGGTCAAGCGGCTCCAGGAGGTCCCCGACCTCAGGATCATCGGACCGACCACGGCCGAGGACCGGGGCGCCGCGATCTCCTTCACGCTCGGCGACATCCACCCGCACGACGTGGGCCAGGTCCTCGACGAGCAGGGCATCGCGGTCCGGGTCGGCCACCACTGCGCGCGGCCGGTCTGCCTGCGGTACGGAATTCCTGCGACCACGCGAGCGTCGTTCTATCTGTACTCCACGCCCGGCGAGATCGACGCTCTCGTCGACGGCCTGGAGCACGTACGGAACTTCTTCGGCTGAGCGCTGGGACGGATGGGACTGGGAACGTGAAGCTGGATTCGATGTACCAGGAAGTCATCCTGGACCACTACAAGCACCCGCACGGGCGCGGTCTGCGGGATGGCGACGCCGAGGTGCACCACGTCAACCCGACGTGCGGCGACGAGATCACGCTGCGCGTGAAGTACGACGGCGAGAAGATCGCCGACGTCAGCTACGAGGGCCAGGGCTGCTCCATCAGCCAGGCCTCGGCCTCGGTGCTGAACGACCTGCTGGTCGGCAAGGAGCTCGCGGACGCGCGGCAGATCCAGGAGACCTTCCTGGAGCTGATGCAGTCCAAGGGCCGGATCGAGCCGGACGACACGATGGAGGAGCTCCTGGAGGACGCGGTCGCGTTCGCCGGGGTCTCCAAGTACCCCGCCCGGGTCAAGTGCGCCCTCCTGAGCTGGATGGCGTGGAAGGACGCGACGGCAAAGGCCTTCGCGGAGGAGGCGAAGACCGCATGAGCGACAACACGGCAGTGGAGATGAAGCCGGCCTCCGAGGAGGAGGTCCGCGAGGCGCTGTACGACGTCGTCGACCCCGAGCTGGGCATCGACGTGGTCAACCTGGGCCTCATCTACGGCATCCACATCGACGACGCGAACATCGCGACGATCGACATGACGCTGACGTCCGCGGCCTGCCCGCTGACCGACGTCATCGAGGACCAGGCGAAGTCCGCCACCGACGGCATCGTCAACGAGCTCCGGATCAACTGGGTCTGGATGCCGCCGTGGGGCCCGGACAAGATCACGGACGAGGGCCGCGAGCAGCTGCGCGCGCTCGGGTTCAACGTCTGAGTCCGTGCTGAGCTGATCGCCGCGCTCCGGCCCCGTCCCCACGCGCTGGGGGCGGGGCCGATCGCGTTCCCGCCGGGCGCTGTTCGGCTCCGCGCCGGGCCCGTGTCACCCGGAGTTGGTGATCGGAGCTCAGGGTTCCCCTTCGACACCACGTCGTCGAAGGGGAACCCGTGCCGTCTCACACCTCGCGCCACACCGCTGTCGCCGCCGCCGGCGGGCTCGTCGCGTTCGCCGCGTTCGGGCTCGCCGCGCCGGCCGGGGCGGCCGCGGCCGCGACGCCGACCATCTCGCTGTCCAGTGCGTACCTGTCCGGGGCGGTCGGTGCCACCGGGGACCCGACCGTGACCGTGCAGGTCGCGCAGAGCGGCACCGACGCCTCCGCGCTCACCGTCACCGCGAGCGCCAGCAGCAGGACCTCCGTCGCGCAGACCGGCGACGTCACCGTCTCCGGGACCGGCGCGAGCCGCACCGTGTCCGTCGCCGCGCGCGGGCAGGGCTACACCGACCTCACCCTCGAGGTGACCGGCAGCGGCGGCGCCACCGCCACCGCCAAGCTGCACTACGCGGCGTCCGAGTCCGTGCAGGCCCCGGCCGACACCCGCTACCTCACCGGCTCCTCCGACGCCTCGGCCGCCGTCGACGTGGGCGACGGTCATGTCGTCGTCGCGGACGACGAGAGCAACGTGCTGCGGCTGTACGACGGTTCGGCCTCCGGCGCGCCCGTGCGCACCTGGGACCTGTCCGACGCGCTGGGCGCCGACAAGGAGGTCGACATCGAGGGCGGTACCCGCGTCGGCGACCTCATCTACTGGACCGGCTCGCTCGGCAACAACAAGAGCGGCGAGTACAAGGCCGACCGCAACACCGTCTTCACGACCTCCGTCAGCGGCTCCGGCGCCGCCACCCGGCTCAGCTACGAGCACGCGTACACCAAGCTGCGCGACAAGCTCGTCGACTGGGACGAGGCGAACGGCGACCGGTACGGCTTCGCCGACGCCACCGCGGACGGGCAGGTGCCCAAGCAGATCGACGGGTTCAACGTCGAGGGCCTCGAGTTCGCACCCGGCTCCACGACCACCGCCTACCTCGGTTTCCGCGCCCCGCTGGTGCCCCCGCAGAACGGCGGCAAGGCCCTCCTCGTGCCCGTCACCAACGTCGACCAGGTCCTCGCGAGCGGCGCCGCGCCCGTCTTCGGCGCCGGCATCGAACTGGACCTCGGCGGACTCTCCGTGCGCGACATCCGCAAGAACGCCCACAACCAGTACGTCATCGTGGCCGGCAGCTGGGCCGCCGACGACAACTCCGACCCGTACGCCCTCTACCGCTGGGACGGGGTCGCCGGGCATGCGCCGAGCAAGCTGCGCGACCTGCCGACCAGCGACCCGGGCGGCTGGGAGTCCGTCGTCTCCGTGCCCGACCTGGACACGGCCGGCGGCCGCGTGCAGCTGATCACCGACAACGGCGACGCCGATCTGTACGGGGACGGGACCGCGGCCAAGGACCTCACGCACGACGCGTGGAAGAAGTCCCGGACGGTGCGCTTCCCGCTGTCCTGACCCGGCTCTCGTCCCGCGAGTCCGGCGGGCGCCGGCGCGGACGGGTGCGGACGGGTGTGGACGGGTGTGTACGGGTGTACGCAACGATATGTACACTCGTACGCATGGGGTACGTACTGCTCGCCGGCGCCATAGCCGCCGAAGTGGCCGCCACCACGGCCATGAAGTACAGCGAGGGGTTCAGCAGGCTCTGGCCGTCGCTGATCACCCTCGTCGGGTACGTCGTCGCGTTCGCGCTGCTCGCGCAGACGCTGAAGACCGTCCAGATCGGCACCGCCTACGCGATCTGGGCGGGCACCGGCACCGCCGTCATCGCCGCCATCGGCATGGTCTTCCTCGGCGAGGGACTGACCCCGGCCAAGGTCGGCGGCATCGTCCTCGTGATCGGCGGGGTCGTCCTGCTCAACCTGGGCGGTGCGCACTGATGGCCCGGCGCTACGACCCGGAGCGCCGCCAGCGCATCATCGACGCCGCGATCCGCGTCGTCGGCGCCAGGGGCATCGCCGGGCTCAGCCACCGCAGCGCCGCCGCCGAGGCCGACGTACCGCTCGGCTCGACGACGTACCACTTCAGGACCCTCGACGAACTCCTGGTCGCCGCACTGCGCCAGGCCAACGAGGGCTTCGCCAAGGTCGTCGCCACCCGCGGCGCCTTCCAGGACCCGCGCACCGACCTCGCCGACGAACTCGCCGGGATCCTCGGCGACTGGCTCGCCGGGGAACGGGTCGGCGTCGAGCTCGAGTACGAGCTCTACCTCGCCGCCCTGCGCCGGCCCGCGCTGCGGCCCGTCGCCGCCGAGTGGTGCCAGGGACTGACCGAGGCGATCGCCGGACGCACCGACCCCGTCACGGCGCGGGCCCTGGTCGCGCTCATGGACGGCATCTGCCTCCAGGTGCTGCTGACCGACGGGACGTACGACGCGGGGTACGCCCGCGAGATGCTGGCCCGGCTCCTCGTGGCGCCCGTCAGCTGAGACGGGCGGGGCACCGGTTCGCCTCCGCGGGGCCGCGCCGATTAGGTTGGGCCCCATGACCGACACGACTGCCACACGTACCACCGGCGCCGTCGCCGCAGGCCTCGCCACCGTCTCCGCCGACGGCACCGTTCTCGACACCTGGTTCCCCGCCCCCGAGCTCGTCGACGGGCCCGGCCCGGCCGGCTCCGAGCGGCTCACCGCCGAGCGCGCCGTCGAACTGCTCGGCGAGGGCGCCGCGAAGGCGATCGGGTCCGACGCCCGGCGCGGTGTCGAGGTCGTGGCCGTGCGCACGGTCATCTCGTCCCTCGACGACAAGCCGCTGGACGCGCACGACGTCTACCTGCGGCTCCACCTGCTCTCGCACCGCCTGGTCACGCCGCACGGCCAGAACCTCGACGGCATGTTCGGCTTCCTGGCCAACGTGGCCTGGACCTCGCTCGGCCCGGTCGCCGTCGACGCCGTCGAGCAGGTGCGGCTCAACGCCCGCGCCGAGGGCCTGCACCTCGCCGTGACCAGCATCGACAAGTTCCCGCGGATGACCGACTACGTGGCGCCCAAGGGCGTGCGCATCGCCGACGCCGACCGCGTCCGCCTCGGCGCGCACCTCGCCGAGGGCACCACGGTCATGCACGAGGGCTTCGTGAACTTCAACGCGGGCACCCTCGGCACCTCCATGGTCGAGGGCCGCATCTCCGCCGGCGTCGTCGTCGGCGACGGCTCCGACATCGGCGGCGGCGCCTCCACCATGGGCACGCTCTCCGGCGGCGGCAACGTCCGCATCACGATCGGCGAGCGCTGCCTCGTCGGCGCCGAGGCCGGCGTCGGCATCGCCCTCGGCGACGAGTGCGTCGTCGAGGCGGGCCTCTACGTCACGGCCGGCACCCGCGTCACGATGCCCGACGGCGAGATCGTCAAGGCCCGCGACCTGTCCGGCGCCTCGAACATCCTCTTCCGCCGCAACTCGGTGACGGGCGCCGTCGAGGCCCGCCCGAACAACGCGGTCTGGGGCGGCCTGAACGAGGTCCTGCACAGCCACAACTGACCCGCCCGGCACCACCAGCAGCGGCCCGCTCCGGAGCACCCGGGGCGGGCCGTTGCCGTGCGGGCGGACGGGTCAGGCCGCGGCGTGGGGAACTTTCTGCGGCCCGGTGGCATAGCGGGGGCGGCCCGCAGGCGTCGTGAGGGGTACAGGAGATCCCGAGAGCGGGGGAGAGAAGGTGACGATGGATGCGGGCAGAGAGGCGGACCACCGGAGCGCGGAGAGTTTCCGGGAGTTCGTGGCGAACCGGTCGTCCGCGCTGCTGAGGACCGCCGTGCTGCTCAGCGGCGGCGACCGGCACGCCGGTGAGGACCTGCTGCAGAACGCGCTGATCAAGGTCGCCGGGCGGTGGAACCGCGTGGAGGACCCGGAGGCGTACGTCCGGCAGGTCCTGTACCGGCAGCAGATCAGCAGATGGCGGCTGAAGTGGCCGCGCCGCGAGGTCAGTTACGGGCAGGTGCCGGACACGGCCGCGGCCGGGGGCGACGACGCCGCCGCCGAACTGCGCGTGGTGCTGCGCGCCGCGCTGTCCCGGCTGACCGCGCGCCAGCGCACCGTCCTCGTCCTGCGCTACTTCGAGGACCTGCCCGAGGCCGACGTGGCCCGGCTCCTCGGCTGCTCCGTGGGCACCGTACGGTCCACCACCCACCGCTCGCTGGCCCGGCTGCGCGCCGTCGCGCCCGAGCTGGCCCTGCTCGGTGCGGCCGACGGCGAACAGCCGCCGTCCCGCGACTACTCGCCCGTGGAGGTGCGCCCGTGAACGTGGACGAAGTGATCAAGGACGCGCTGCGCGAGCAGGCCGCCGGGGTCGCCCCCGCGCCCGCCGACCTCGCCGACCGGGTGCTCGCGACCCGGCGCCGGCGGCGCACGCGGACCGTCGCGGCGGGCGCCGTCGCGGTCACCGCCGTGGTCGTCGGCGCCGTGCTCGTGCCCGGCAGCGGCGGCGGCGAGGAC
>NZ_WWIA01000554.1 GCF_009870065.1 Streptomyces sp. SID5785
GCGAGCAGGGCCAGGGCCGGGACGAGCGCCGCCCAGGGCCCCGCGATCACGACCCCGACCAGGGTGAGCGCCACCGTGCCGAGGAGCGCCCCGGGTGCCGCGGGCACCGGCGCGGCGGGCTGTGCCCCGCGCTCCGGTCGGCGCCGCCACAGCGCGAGCCCGATCAGGACGACGAGGCCCGCCCCGCCCGCGATCAGCCCCGCCCGGTACGTGCCGCCGGGCTCGTACGACAGCTCGACGGTGCCGCTCGCCCCGGCCGGCACGAGCCAGGCCTGCTGCCAGCCGTCGAGCCGCAGCGAGGTCAGCTTCCGGCCGTCCAGAGTGGCCTGCCAGCCGTCGTTGGCGTTCTCGTACGTGGTCAGGTAAGCGGCCTCGCCCCCGGTGACCCGCACGCTGCGCGTGTCGCCCCGCCAGTCGCCCACCGTCAGGCGGCGGGTGCCGGGCGCGGCCGCGGCGGGCGCACCGGACCGGGTCAGGGTGACGTCGGTGAGGGACAGCGGGCCCGCGCCGCTCGCACGCAGGGTGTGCTCGCCGGCCGGCAGGTCGAGCGTGCCGCACAGGGTGATGTCCACGGGCCGCCGCTCGGTGAGGTCGGCGACGGTGCCGCGCGCCGAGGTGCGGTGCGCGGTGCCGTCGACGGTCACCGTCGGCCCCTTGCCGCACGGCAGCCGGAACTGCCGCGCGGGGTCGGGCTGCCGGACCCGGTACGTGTCGAGCTCCGGGATGTAGGCCTCGGTCAGGCCCACCGGCAGCTGCATGTCCTCGTCCACGACCGGGTTGTGGAGCTTCAGCGGCGCCGTCCGCGTGATCGTGACGTCGAGCCGGTCCGTCGTGATGGGGTCGAAGCGGGCCACGCCGTTCTCGTCGACGCCCGCGACGGCCGCCCCGTCCGGGCTGCTGATCTCGATCTTCTCCGGCCGCGCGGACAGGCCGCCGGCCGCGGGCAGGACGAGCGTGGACACCGGCTTGCGGCCGGGCCAGCGCAGATGGAGCGTGGGCCGGTCGCCCGCGATCCACGCCGTGGTGAGGTCGCCGTCGGTCAGATTGCGGGCGCTGGTGTTCGTGCCGAGCGCGGCCGTCGAGTCGGCGCTCGCGGTGATCTTCCGTTTCTGTCCCGGGGCGACGCGGTAGAGGAGGGCGTCGAGCGCGTTCCCGGCGGTCGGGGTGGCGGTCGCCCGGAAGGTGTAGCGGCCGGAGCCGGTGGTGGTGAACACCCGGTCCAGGGCCGGTTCGGTGTCGGTGAGGGTGAGGCCGCCGCTGCTCACGGCGCGGTGGAAGCGGTACGTGTCCGCGCCCGCGGAGTCGGCGGGCAGCCGCAGCGCGCGGTGCACGCGGACGCCGGGCACGTCGATGTCGCGGAAGCCGGCGCCGGTGAGCCCCGGCCGGTCCCGCTCCGTGTCCAGGATCGTGATCCGCAGCAGGCGGGTGTCGCCCGCCGGCGCCCGCACGGTCTGCCGGGTGCCGTCCGGCCGGACGTCGGCCGTGGTGCTGCCCCGGTCCGTCTCGATCCTGATCCGGGTCGGCGCGGCCCGAACGCCGTCCTGCGGCAGCGGGGTCAGCCGCAGTCGGCCGTGCAGGTCGACGGGCTCGTCGAGGTCGAGGCGCAGCCACTCGCCGCGGGCCGAGTCCGGGGCGCCCTCCGCCCATGCGGTGTCCGGGTCGCCGTCGAAGGCGTTCACCGGGTCGAACTGGGGCAGGTGGAGCAGCCAGTTGCCGCTCGACGACGCGCTGACCGCGCGGGCTCCCTCGATCCGGGCGGTCGTCTGCCGCTCGCCGCCGTGGCCGGGCAGGATCTGCCGGGGCTCCTGCCCGGGGTTCTCGGCGGCGTGCGGCGGGTTCTTCTCCGTCGGGGTGTACGGGTACGAGGTGTTGGTGTTGACGAGTCCGAAGCGGGTGTCGGCGCGGCGCAGCCCGTCGGCCGCGATGCGCAGGGCGGGGTCGCCGACCCCGGGGTGGTGGTCGCCGGTGAGGACCGCGGGCCGGTCGCGGAAGTCCGGGTCCGCGGAGAGCCCGAGCAGCGCCTCGGGGCCGCCGCTGACCTCCGCCGTGTTCGCGGCCGGCAACAGCCCGGCCCGCTCCGGCCGTTCGGCGTCCGGGCCGGGGGCGTAGATCTCGACGGAGCGCTGACGCGGGTAGAGGCCCTCGACGGCGACCGGTGTGCGCTCGGCGATGCGGCCGCCGGTGACGACGGGGCCGAAGCCGGTGACGCGGCGGAAGCCGGACTCGGTGAGGGTCCGTCTGACGGTGGCGGTGGGCACGGCGCCGAACTGGTCGGGGTCGAGGTCGTTGCGGACCACCACGTAGTGCAGCCCGGACCGGCCGACGAAGTCCGCGAGGCCCGGCACCCGCCCGCCGGACATGAGGGCCTGCTCGACGGCGTCCAGGGCGCGCCGGTTGCCGGCCGTGCCGAAGGGGACGTAGTCGCGCTGCGCCCAGGGCGAGTCGGCGAGCACGTCGAGCGGCTGGTCGATGGGGGAGCCCCACGTGTAGATGCCGTGCGCGGTCGCGGGCACGACGAGGGCGCGGGTGCCGGGGGAGTGCCGGTGCAGCCAGTCGGCGGTCGTCTGCCAGTACGTGGGCAGCTTCTGGAAGGCGCCCGGCTGGAGGATCGAGCCGTTCAGGTACGGCCAGGCGAGTCCGGGCAGGATCAGCAGCGCGGCCAGCAGCGGGGCGTGCCGGCGTACGCGCAGCGGGCGGGCGCCGCGCGGGTCGGCGGCGACGCCGACGATGTGGGCGAGACCGAGCGCGAGCGCGAGGGCGAGGCCGGTCTCGAACTTGTAGACGTTGCGGAAGGGCGCAAGAGCGCCGTCCAGCCAGGTCTGCACCGTGCCGTGGAAGGGGGCGCCGAGCGCGCCGCCGTACCCGGCGAGCAGGACGAGGAGCGTGGCGAGCACCGTGAGCAGCAGCCAGCGGCGCTCCGGCAGATCGCGCCGGGCCAGGCCCGCGAGACCGAGCGCGGCGGCGAGCGCGGAGCAGACGACGGCGACCGCGGCGCTCACCACGGTCCAGCCCGCGGGCAGCCAGGCGTCGCCGAGGTGCAGGTAGGCGACCCAGTTCCCGGCTCCGCGCAGCACCTCCGTCGCCGCCGTCGGATCCGTCGTGGTCCGTGAACTCTCCACGTAGGGAAGGAAGTTCTCGCCGTGCGCGCCGAGCAGGAGCAGCGGGACGATCCACCAGGTCGTCGCCAGCACGACGCACGGGATCCACCAGGCGATCTGCCGCCGCTTGCGCGGACCGGGCGGCCGGGACAGCAGGTACAGGCCCACCGGCAGCAGCGAGGCGAGCGTCGAGGCCGCGTTCACCCCGCCCATGAAGGGGATGAGCAGCGCCGAGCGGACGGCCGAGATCCGTGCCGTGGTGTGCGGGTTCGTGAGCGGCAGCAGCACCCAGGGCAGGAAGGCGCCGGGCAGCGCCGCGGCCGAGGTGGAGCCGATGACGATGGTGAAGGTCGGCCACAGCGCGTACGCCACGGCGCCCAGCAGCCGGCTGCGCGGTCCGCCCACACGCAGTCGTTCGGCGAGGCGCAGCGCGCCCCAGAAGGCGACGGTGACGACGATCGACAGCCACAGCCGCTCCGCCAGCCACACGGGAAGGTGCAGCAGGTGGGTCAGTCCGTAGTACGGCAGCATCGGGAACGCGTAGCCGACGTACTGGTCGGCGAGCCCGCCGAAGCCCGCGCGGTCGTGCCAGAGCTGCCCGAGGTCCGCGAGGAAGCGCCACGGGTCGAGGGCGACGCCGAGCTTGGTCTCGAACGTGGTGCGGCCGGGCTGCACCGCGCAGAACGCCACGAGGAGCACGGCCCAGAAGGACAGCAGCCAGCGGCGCGAGCGCGGTCCCGGCTCGGGCGCCGGGGGAGCCGGGGCGGCCGGTGGGGCCTGGACCGTGGTCGTCATGGGGCACACCGCCTGAGGATGAGGAGCAGGTTCCACGTCGCGATCTCGCGCACCGCGGGCACCCGCGTCACCGCCCCGGCCAGGAACGGCCAGTAGCGGGAGCGGGCCGCGAGGACCGTGACGTCGTCGCGGGCCCGGACATGGCGCAGGGTCGGGCCGACGTGGTGCACGAAGAGGTTCTCGCCGAGGGTGTGCTTGGGCGCCCGGCCGGTGCGCCGCCGGTAGCGGGCCTGGGCGCGGCCCGCGCCCAGGTAGTGCCAGGGCGCCCACTCGTGACCGCCCCACGGGGACAGCCAGTTGGTGAACGACACGTAGACCAGGCCGCCGGGCCGGGTGACCCGGACCAGCTCGCCCAGGAACGTGTCGCGGTCGGCGACGTGCTCCAGGACGTTCGAGGTGAACGTGACGTCGGCGCACCCGTCGGCCAGCGGCAGCAGATAGCCGTCGGCGACGACGGTGGAGCTCGGCGGCGCGGCGCCGAGCTCCCGGGCGTCCGGCTCGAACAGGACACCCTGCGCGCCGCGCGCCCGGAACTCCCTGGTGAAGTGCCCGCTGCCGCCGCCGACGTCCACGACGACCTTGCCCGCGACCTTCCCGTACGCCTCGACCTGGTCGGCGGCGTCGCGGGCGAGGAGCGCGTAGCAGGACTCGGGGTCGCGCTGTTCGGCGAGGAAGGCGCGGAACAGGGCGAGCGAGCGGCGCGGCGACGGGTCCCTGAACCCGGTCCCCGTCATGGCGTCCGGCCCCGCACCGCCTCCGCCGCGACCGCCCGGAAGCGGCGCACGGTGTGGGCCCAGCGGAATCCGGCGGCCCGTTCCTCGGCGGCCTTGCCCATCAGTTCGCGGCGCCGCGCGGACAGGGCGAGCGTGCACCAGGCGGCGGCGAACGAGGACGGCCCGTGCGCGAGCAGCCCGGTCACCCCGTCCTCGACGGAGTCGCGCACGCCCGGCACGTCGAAGCCCACGGCGGGCGTGCCGCGCGCCGCCGCCTCGGTGATCACCAGGCCCCAGCCCTCGACGGCCGAGGGATGCAGCAGCAGCCACGCCTCGCACAGCAGCCGGTGCTTGTCGGCCTCGGAGACGTGCCCGGCGAACTCGACGCCCTCACCCGCGAGGTGCCGCAGCCGGGCGTCCTCGGGGCCGTCGCCGACGATGACGAGCCGACCGCCGGTGACCGGGCGGACCCGCTCCCACAGGCGCAGGAGCAGATCGATCCGCTTGTACTCGACGAGCCGGCCCATCGCGAGGAAGAGCGGCTCGGGGGACCGGTCGGCGCGCGGCCCCGGCTCCTCGACCCCGTTCGGGACGAGCCGGACGCGGTCCGGTTCGACGCCGATCCCGTGCAGGGCGTGCGCCGTCGAGGGCGACACGGCGACGAGCAGGTTGCGGCGTTGCGCGACCCCGGACAGCGCCCAGTGTTCGAGTCGGCGGCCCAGGTGGGCGGCGGGCGCGAGCGGGCCGCGCAGCCGCATCCGCCACAGGTCGGTGTGGACGTGGTTGACGAGGCAGAGTGTCGGGCCCTCGTGCCACAGCGGTGCCAGGTACGGCATGCCGTTGCACACCTCGACGAGCAGGTCGCAGGCGCCGACCCGGCGGGCGAACGCCGAGCGGGCGCGCAGGTAGTGCGCGGTCCGGCCGCCCGCCGACACGACCCGGTAGTCGCGCTCGGCGGCCGGGCCGCCGCACAGCAGGGTGACGTCGTGGCCGGCGCGGGTGAGCCCGTCGGCCAGTCGGTCGACGAGGAGTTCGGAGCCGCCCGCGTCCGGGTTGCCGAGGTCGCGGTGGGCGAGGAAGACGATCCGGCGCGGGGTGGGGGGTGCGGCCGGCGGGTGCTGCGCGCCGGGTGGGGACGCGGTGCGCAGCGGAAACGGCACGTGCTGGGGCATGCGTGCTCCAACTCGTCTCGGGGTGCGGAACTCTGTGGGGGCACTTGCGCGGCCGTACGGGCCGGTGGGTCGGGCGGGCCCGACCGGGCCGGTGGCGGCCCGATCGGTTCGCTCGGTCCGTGCCGGGGGCTCCGTTCGGGTCCGTACCGGGGGGTACTGTGCCGGTGCTGTGCGGGGACTGTGCTCGGGGTGGGGAGGGACAGTTTTCGCCCCGCTGTTCGATGCGGCTACTCACCCGCGTGACAAGTTTCGGGCTTTCCTCGGCTGACGTACCGTCACATCGTGGCGCTTTCCAGGGCCGTCGGGGACGTATCGGGACCCGGGCCCCGAGGCCCCTCGGGTCCCGCGGGGCCACCCCGGCCCCGGACGGCGAGCACCACCCCGGCCGCCAGGACCAGGACCCCGAGACCGCCCGCCACCAGCGGAAGCGTCGTGCCGAGCAGGGTCAGCCGCCGGTTGTTGTCCCGGGCCTGCGCGACCTGCTCGCGCTGCGTCGCCGGGGTGAACGCGATCTTCCGGCTGTCCAGGAGCACCGCCGCGTCCCGGTCCCCGCCCGGCACCCGCAGCGTCTTGCGCGGTCCGATCGAGGCGTTCAGGATCTGGCCCGTGCGCGGGTCGACGACCAGCTCGACGCCGTGGTTGGCGTACCACTCCTCGGCGAGCACCTGGCTGCGACCGGGCTGTCCGACGATCGTCCCCGGCACCAGGCGCGAGCCCGTCCTGGCGGGGGCCACCGTGCCGGTGAACCGGTAACCCTCGTAGCCCTGCACCCGGGTCACCCCCCGGAAGCGGAGCGGAACCGTCGCACCCAGCGTGTTGTCCCACCAGGTGTACGTGCGCTTCTCCACCCGGAAGGGGAACTTCAGGTAGGCCTCCCCGCGGAAGGCCGGCTGCTCACCGCAGCAGTGCACCGGCCGGTTGGTCGCGCGGTCGGTGACCCAGCGCTCCAGGGTCCACTGGAGCGCGTCGTGCGGGTCGGCGGCCGGCAGCGACGCGTCCGTGTCGACCGAGGTCGTCACGTCCCACACCGCCCGCCCGCTGCGCTCGCTCTCGGCCACGTCGCCGCGCACCTGGCGGGTGATCGTGATCCGCTTGTCGCGCACCGTCCTGATCTTTCCGGTGTCGAAATAGCTGCCGGTGCCGGTGAACACCGTCGTGGTGTCGATGTCCACCGGAGTGCGCTCGGCCCGGGGTTCCACGTACCAGGCGAGCAGTCCGGCGAGCACCAGCAGAAAGGTGCCCGTACCCAGGGCCACCAGGGGAAACAGCCGGGACGTGGCCCGGGTCGAGGTCGGGGATCCAGCGGAGGCGAAACGACTCATCGGGCGCTCCCGGGGGGAAGGGCGCCACGGCATGGCCGTGGTCGGCCGGTCATGGGCCGGGAACCGTAGACGCCCCCTTGACGGAGTGTCAATGACGTGAAGACACTGAGGACTTGCCGGAACACCCAGGGTGGGGACCGACCTCAGTACTCCGAGTTCGTGGACGAGAGGCTGACCCTGCGATGAACCGACTGATCGCCGCGGCGCTGTCCGTGGCAGCCGGAGCGGCGCTCGCCGTCGCCGCGGCCTTCGGCGTGCTCGCACTGATCGACGCGACGCCCGACCAGCCCAACACCCCGCTGCTCACCTACGAGACGCCCGGATCGGGGCGCTGAGCCGTGAGCGTGACCACCCACGGCACCCGCTCGGCCTGGCGCGACGTGCCGCGGCCCCAGGTGCGCCAGTTCTCCGCGCTCGCCCTCGCCGAGTCGCCCCGGCTCGCCGAGGACATCCTGCGCGAGATCCGCCGCGAGTACCCCCAACTGCCCCTGGTGCCCGACGAGTCCGGGGAACCGCTCGCCCTCGTCGGCATCCGGCGCGCCATCGAGGGCGTCGTCCAGCACCTCGCCGACGCCTCCGGCGTCACCGGCAAGGACGGCGCCGCCGCCCCCCTGCCCTCCGCCTTCGAGGAGTTCGGCCGCGGCCAGAGCCTGCACGGACAGAGCCTCGACGCGCTCCAGGCCATGTACCGCATCGGCGTCAAGCTCGCCTGGCGCCGGCTGGCCGACATCGGCCAGCGGCTCGACATCCCGCCGCCCGCCATGTACGAACTCGCCGAGTCCAGCTACGAGTACCTGGACAGCCTGGTCGGCGAGTCCGTGCGCGGCTACGCCGAGGCCGCCGCCCGCGAGGCCGGAGAGCGGCTGCGCCAGCAGCGGCGGCTCATGGACCTGCTGCTCGACGGGCGGGCCGCGGCGCCCCCCGATCCGGTCAGGGCCCTCACCGAACGGGCCGCGCGGATCGGCTGGCCCGTCCCCGACCAGGTCGCCGTCGGCGTGCTGCTGCGGCCCGCCCGGGACGCCGTGGCCCCCGCCGTCGGCCCCGACGTCCTGCTCGACATGGAGACCGAACGGCCCCGGCTCGTCGTGCCCGACCCGGACGCGGCGGGCCGGCCCGACCTGCTGCGCCGCGCCCTGACCGGCTGGTCCGGTGCGGTCGGCCCGCCCGTCGCGCCCGCCGACGCCGCCAAGTCGCTGCGCTGGGCCGAGTCCGCCGTCGCCCTCATGGAGCGCGGCCTGCTGCCCGCCACCGAGGTCCTGCGCTGCACCGAGCACACCCAGGCGCTCGTCCTGCTCCAGCCCGAGGAGCTCGTCGACGACCTCGCGCGGCGGGCCCTCGAACCCCTCACGCACTGCGGCCCCGCACACGCCCGCCGCCTCGCCGAGACCCTGCTCGCCTGGCTGGAGACCCGCGGCGGCGCCCCCGAGGTCGCCGCCCGCCTCGGCGTCCACCCCCAGACCGTCCGCTACCGCCTGCGCCAGATCCGCGAACTGTGGGGCGACGAGATCGACGACCCCGACCACCGCTTCGAACTCGAACTGGTCCTGAGAGCACGCCGGTTGCGCGGCGACCTCGGCCCCCGGTGACCCCGCGCGGCGCGCCGGGGCCGGGGCCCCGCGAGCGCCGGACGGTACGGCCATTGCCCGGTCCGGAGGGTCGTACGTACGCTGTGTTCGCTATTCCGACTGACGGTTGAAATATCGAACAAGGGAGGGGCCGGTCGTGGGACGTCTCGTACCAGCCGTGACCCGGGCGCTGGACATCCTCGAACTCTTCCTGGACGGGGAGGGCACCCTGTCCGCCCCCGACATCGTGCGCCGACTGCAACTGCCCCGCACCACCGTGCACGAGCTCGTCTCCACGCTCACGGCCCGGCAGTACCTCGTCCAGGTCCCCGGCCAGCCCGGCCGCTACCGCCTGGGCGTGCGGCCCTACCAGCTCGGCAGCCGCTACGCGGAACAGCTCGACCTCGCCGCCGAGGGGCAGCAGGTCGCCCGGACCGTCGCCGAGACCTGCGACGAGACCGTCCACGTCGCCCTGCTCGAGGGCGCCGACGTCATCTACGTCGCGAAGGTCGACTCCACGCACGCCGTGCGCATGGTCTCCGCCGCCGGGCGCCGGCTGCCCGCCCACTGCACCTCCGTCGGCAAGATGCTGCTCGCGTCGCTGCCCGGCCCGGAGCTCGACGCCCGTATCCCGAAGGACGCCGAACTGCCGGGCATGACCGAGAACTCGATCACCGACCCGGCCGTCCTGCGCACCCACCTCGCCGGGATCCGCGAGCGCGGGATCGCCGTCGAGAGCCGCGAGTCCAACCCCGACGTGTCCTGCGTCGCGGCCCCCGTGCGCGACCGCACCGGCCGGGTCGTCGCCGCGCTCTCCATCTCCGTGCCGATGATCCGCTGGAGCGACGCGCGCCGGGAGGAGCTGGCGCAGCTCGTCGCGAAGGGCGCCGCCGATCTGTCGGAGCGCCTCGGCCACCGGGGCCGGGCATGAGCGCCGTCGAGCAGGCCGTCGCCGCGGGCGCCGCGCTGGGCGAGGGCCCGACCTGGGACGCGGCGGCCGGCCAGCTGCTCTGGGTGGACATCCTCGGCTCCCGCGTCCACACCTTCGCCCCCGGCACCGGCCGCCGCACGGTCCTCGCGACCGAGCAGCACGTGGGCGCCGCCAAGCCGCGCGCGGGCGGCGGCCTGGTCCTCAACCTCCGGGACGGAGTGGGGGCGTACGACGCGGACGGCCGCTTCGGCTGGCTGCACCACGATCCGGTCCCCGGCCGCCGGGGCAACGACGCGGCCGTCGCCCCCGACGGCTCCCTGTGGGCCGGCTCGATGGCGTACGACGAGACGCCCGGCGCCGGGAACCTGGTCCGGGTCGCCCCCGACGGCACGGTGACCACGGTCCTCGACGCCGTCACGGTCTCCAACGGCACCGGCTGGAGCCCCGACGGCCGCCTCATGTACTACGTCGACACCCCGACCCGCCGCATCGACGTCTTCGACGTGTCCGACATGTCCGGTGAACACGTCGCCGGGCGGCGCCCGTTCGCGCGGGTCGACGAGGGCGCGGGCTACCCGGACGGCCTCACGGTCGACGCCGAGGGCTGCGTCTGGGTGGCCCTCTGGGACGGCGGCGCCCTGCACCGCTACACCCCGTCCGGGACCCTGGACCGGGTGATCACGCTCCCGGTCCGCCGCCCGACGGCCTGCGCGTTCGGCGGCCCCGCCCTGACGGACCTGTACGTCACGACGGCCCGTGTCGGCCTGGACGACCCGGCCCCACTGGAGGGCTCGCTCCTGGTCCTGCCGCACGCGGGCCGCGGGCTTCCCCAGCCCCCGTTCGGCGGCTGACCGGCCGGGCGCGTCCCCCGGTCCTGGCCCGGACGAGCAGCGGGGCCCCGCCGGAAGAGTCCGGCGGGGCCCCGCTGCTCGACCGGCCGACAGCTCAGGAGCCGGACTTGCGCTTGTTCCAGACGTCGAAGCCGACCGCCGCGAGCAGCGCCAGGCCCTTGATGACCTGCTGCCAGTCGGTGCCGACGCTCAGCAGGTTCATGCCGTTGTTGAGGACGCCGAGGACCAGGCCGCCGATGATGGCGCCGAGGACCGTGCCGACGCCGCCGCTCATCGAGGCGCCGCCGATGAACGACGAGGCGATGGCCTCGAGTTCGAAGTTCAGGCCCGCCTTGGGCGAGGCCGCGTTGAGCCGGGCCGCGACCACCAGGCCCGCCAGCGCCGCGAGCACGCCCATGTTCAGGAAGACCAGGAAGGTGACCTTCTTGTCCTTGACGCCGGACAGCTTGGCGGCGGGCAGGTTGCCGCCGATCGCGTAGATGTGGCGGCCGAAGACGGCGTTGCGCATCACGTAGCCGTAGCCCACCACGAGGACGCCGAGGATGAGCAGGACGATCGGCGCACCCTCGTAGCTGGCGAGCAGCATCGTGACGACGAGGATCGCCGCGACGATCGCGACGAGCTTGAGCAGGAAGAGGTTGCGCGGCAGGACCTGGAGCGAGAACTCCTTCTCGCGCCGGCGGTCCCGGACCTCCTGGGCCACCACGAAGACGATCAGCACGAGCCCGAGCAGCAGCGTGATGTTGTGGTAGTTGGTGTTCGGGCCGACCTCCGGCAGGAAGCCGTTGCCCATCTTCTGCAGGCCGCCCGGGAACGGGCCGACGGTCTGCCCCTTCAGGAGGATCTCCGTCAGACCGCGGAAGAGCAGCATTCCGGCGAGGGTGACGATGAACGACGGTATCCCCAGATACGCGATGAGGAAGCCCTGGACGGACCCGGCCACCGCCCCCACCAGCAGCGTGAGCACGAGCGCGACGGGCCAGGCCACGCCGTGTTCGACGGTGAGCACGGCCGCGAAGGCGCCGACGAACGCGGTCAGCGAGCCGACCGAGAGGTCGATGTGCCCCGCGATGATCACCAGCATCATGCCGATCGCGAGGATCAGGATGTAGCTGTTCTGCAGGACGAGGTTGGAGACGTTGCGCGGCAGCAGCAGGTC
>NZ_WWIA01000555.1 GCF_009870065.1 Streptomyces sp. SID5785
CGCCCGGCCGGCTCGCCGCCCTCGTCGAGCCCCGGCGACACGCCGTGCACGTCCGCGCGGGCGGGCAGCGGGTCCGAGCGCACCCCGTCGGGCACACGGACCGTGCGGGGCGCGGCGAGCGGGTCGCGCAGCGGCTCCTGCCGCCAGTGCCGGAAGTACGGAGTGAACACCGCGAAGTGGTCCTTGCCCGCGGGGGTGACCCGGCCCGGCGCCACGGCCGTGGTCACCGCGTCGTGGACCACGATGCGGCAGCCCGTTCCCTCCAGCGCCGTGCGCAGCCGCTCCTCCCGGCGGCGCGCGAACGCGCTGTGCCCGGCCGCCAGATGGACCTCGCCCGCCCCCGACTCCCGCACGACGGACGCCACTTCCCGCGCCGTGTCGCCGCGGCGCAGGACGAGCCGCCCGCCGCGCGAGCGCAGGCCGGCGTCCAGAGCGGCGAGGCAGTCGGCGAGGAACGCCAGCCGGTTCGGAGCGGCGAAGCCCGCGGCGTCGACCCCCGGATCGCGCACGAACAGCGGCACGATCGCCCCGGCGCCGCGGAGGGCGGCGCGCAGCGGCGGATGATCGTGCAGCCGCAGGTCGGAGGTGAACAGCACGACGGAGACGTTCACGGCGGACTTCCGGTCGGGACGGCGCGGCTCCCGCGCCGCGCTCACCCTACGTGCACCCGCGGACGCAGTTCGCGATCCGGCTCGGCCTCGCGCAGCACTTCCCGGGTGACCGGCGCGATCTCCCCCTGCCCGAAGAGGAAGAACCGCAGGAAGTTGGCGAACGGGTTGCCCTCCGTCCACTCGAAGTAGATGTGCGGGCGGGTGCTGGTGAGGTCGCGGGCGTGCAGGAGGAGCGCCGCGAGCGCGTTCGGCACGGACGAGCTCTCCACGGTGAGGACCCGGTAGCGCCCGTGCAGCAGCTCGCCGCGGACCGTCAGCCCGGCCTCGAACTCGGACGGGTCGGTGACCGTCACCTCGACGAACACGAAGTCCTCGGTGCCGGTCAGGTCGTTGTCCTCGTGGATCTGCTCGATCTTCTCGCAGTACTCGGGCACGTCCCGGCGGTCCGGCTCGTTGGCGATGTAGCGCGGCACCCCCTGGGCGATGTCACGGATGAAGCGCTCCGCGGTCCCGTCCAGCTCGACCTGGGTGACCCGGAGTTCGAAGGCGCGGCCGAGCCGCGAGAGGAGGGACACCAGGATGATCCCGGCGATGAAGCACGCGCCGATCTTCACCCCGTCGGGGCGTTCGATGATGTTGACGACGGTGGTGTAGAGGAACACGGCGGCGATCAGGCCGAACGCGACGCTCCAGCGGCGCTGGCCCGCCTTGCGCGCCGCGATCGTCACGGCGATCGCGGCCGAGCAGATCAGCACGAGGACGCCGGTCGCGTAGGCGCCGCCCTGCTTGTCGACGTTCGCGTCGAACAGCCAGGTGACCAGGAAGATCCCCCGGAGAGGCGTCGCGTGCCTCACATCCGCCCGCCACCTGCTGGTACTGCGGTCAGGCCACGTCCGTGTGCGTGGTCGGCGGGGGAGCCGCGGGGGCCGGGAGCGAGGACGCGGCGGCCGGGGCGTACTGGGCGGCCTGAGCCGTGAACATCGACGCATAGCGGCCCCGGGCGGCGAGGAGTTCGGCGTGGGTGCCCTGTTCGACGAGCCGGCCCTCGGCGAGGACGAAGATGCGGTCGGCGTGACGGACGCCCGACATGCGGTGCGTGACCAGGACGACGGCCCGGTCGGGAGCCGCGAGCCGGCGGATGCGGTCGAAGGCCTCGATCTCGGCCTCGGGGTCGAGCGCGGAGGTGGGCTCGTCGACGATGAGGATGCTCTCGCCGGTGCAGGTCGCGCTGCGCCAGTGCGTGCGGGCCAGACCCAGCTTCTGCCATTCGCCGCCGGACAGTTCGATCGCCCCGCGGAACATCCGGGCGAGCAGGCTGCGCAGGCCGTCGGGGAGTTTCGCGACGACGGGCCGGGCACCCGCGTAGTCGAGCGACGCCTCGAGGTCGTCGGGACCGACCGGGTGCTCCGGGCGGCCGATGCGGATGTTCATCGCGGCGGTCACGGGCCAGCGCTGGAAGTCCTGGGTCAGCAGCGACACCCGGTCGTACAGCTGGGCCCGGTCGAGGTCCTGCACGCGCGCGGGGCCCCAGCGCACGGTCCCCTCCTGGGGCAGCAGCAGACCGGAGAGGATCTTCATCAGCGTGCTCTTGCCCGAGCCGTTCTCGCCGACGACGGCGGTGACGGAGCCCATCGGGAGGGTGAGGGACACCTGGTCGAGCGCGGGCGTGCCGCGGTCCGGGTAGCGGTAGGTGACCGCGTCGAGGACGATCGCGTCCACCCGCTCGGGCATCGGCTCCCCGCCGGCGGGGATGGCGCGCTCGGCGGCCTCGACGAGGAAGCGCGCGTGGTCGCGCACGTAGAGGGACTCCTCGTGGAGCTGGTTCACGTTCATGACGAGCGCGCCCAGGCTGGCGGAGCCGGACCGGACGGCGATCACGGCGGTGCCCGCCACGGCCAGCTCCATCCGCCCGCCCAGGATGAGCGCGATCATGGTCCCGTACGTGACGGCCATCGCCAGCCCGGACAGCGCGGACGCCACCCACTCGGTGACCGCCTTGCCCGTGGCGAGGCGTTCCTGCTCGGCCTCGGCGCTGCGGGCCATGCCGCGGTAGCGGTCGAGCAGGAACGGCCCGACGGCGTGGATGCGCACCTCCTGGGCGGCGGTGCGCTCGGTGAGCAGATTGCCGATGAGCCGGCTGGCCCGGACGTGCTCGATCCAGCTCATCATCGACACGTACCGCTCCTGGGCGACCCGCATCGCGCCCCATCCGCGCGGCGCCGCGATCACGAGCAGCATGGGAAGCAGCGCCGGATGCAGGACGGTCAGGACGCCTGCCGTGGCGATCAGCGTGATCGTGCTGTTGAGCGCCGAGACGCAGGCGCCGATCATGCGGCGCGCGGACGCGGGGCCGTACTGGGCGACGTCGATCAGGCGGCGGAAGTCCGGGTCGTCGATGGCCTCCAGCTCGACGGCGGTCGCCGCGGCGAGGTACTGGGTGGTGGCGATCCGCTCCACCAGGGGCTCCAGGCGTCCGGCCTGTGCGGTGGACCAGCCCGCGAGCGCGGAGTTGACGACGGCGACGCCTGCGGCGGCGAGCAGCCCCGGCAGCAGCGCGTGCAGCCGGTCGGCGGCGGTGCCCGAGCCGAGCAGGGCGTGCATGACGGCGTTGACGGCGAGCAGCCCGACGGCGGCCGCGACGCCCTGGGCGACCTCGCTGACGGCGACGACACCCAGGGCGCGCCGGTCGGCCTGCCACGCCATCCGCAGGGTGGTGCCGACGAGCCGCGGCATCTGGCGCAGCGCCGAGCGCATGGTCAGGTCGAGGCCCGCGTGCTCGTGCAGCGACCAGCCCATGTCGTAGCGCAACGGGCCGCCGAACAGCTCCCGTTCGGCGTCGGACACTTGGGGTTCGGCCATGCGGACCTTCCCGAAGAACCTCTTCAATGTGCCTCCTCGGCGGGTGGTGACGACCGCGTGGGGCGGGTCGCCGAGGGCGCAATGTAGAACGGGAACCACGGGTGTGGGGCGGCCACGGGAGAGGTGGGACGGGTGGGCCGCATGCGGTGAATCAGTCCGACGCCGAAGGGGGCGCGGGGCAGTCGTGCCCCCGCGCCCCCTCCGGTCTTCGGCGACCGTCCCACCGGCCGCCGAGCGCCGACCGGCGCTCGGCGGATCCGGCCGGTCGGTCAGTCCTGGGCCACAGCCGGCGGCGCGGCGTCGACGCCCCACCGCGTCGGCTCCCCGGACAGACCGATCCGGATCGTGCCTGCCCGCAGCAGGTCCTCGTGGGACAGCCAGCTGCGCCGCAGCGACTTGCCTCCGGTGCGCACCGAGGACACGTACTGCAGCTCGGACGCGTCCGCGCCCGGCGCCTCGATCCTGATCGGCCGCCCGTGCGCCGGCCGGATCTCGACCTTCTCGAACATCGGGGCCGACACGAGGTAGCGCGCCGATCCGGGCTGCGCCTCGAACACGCCGGCCATCGCGAAGACGAGCAGCGACGAGGTGGCGCCGAGGTCGTCGTTGCCGGGCATGCCGTACGCGTCGTCGGTGAACAGGGTCCGCATCGCGCGCAGCACCGCCGACGTCTTCCACGGTGCACCGGTCCACGCGTACATCCAGGGGGCGTGGAAGTCCGGCTCGTTGTTCGGGTTGAACGCGAAGTTGTTGTGGTAGTCGTACGCGCCGGTCACCCAGGAGTCGGTGGCGGCCTTCGCCGGGTCGGACAGCACGGTCGGCATGTCGAAGAACGTGTCGAGGCGCTGCTCCGCCGCGTCCTTGCCGCCCATCAGCCCGTACAGCGTCTGCGGATCCTGCTGGGCGAGCCACTGGTACTGCCACGCGGTGCCCTCGTGGAAGGCGCCGGACTGGGTCGGGTCGGTGTCACCGGCGGCGGTGCCGTCCGCGTTCCGCGTCACGGGGAAGCCGGTGAAGCCCTTGGAGGAGACGCCGGAGTCCCACAGCTTGGTGAAGTTGTCGCAGCGTCCCGCGAGCGTGTCCGCCTCGTCCTCGTGTCCGAGCCCGCGGGCCATGGTCGACAGGGCGCAGTCGCCGAGCGCGTACTCGAGCGTGGCCGAGCCGGCCTGCCGGCTGTCGCCGAACGTGTAGCCGGGCAGGTTCCGGTACCCGACGAAGCCGTTCTCGACGTACGTGGGATTGCCGTCGCGGCCGCGGAAGACCGACTGGTCCTCCGGCACCTCGTTCGCGTTCTTCCACAGGGCGTCGAAGAGACCGCGGGCGGTGCGGTCGTCGAGCAGACCGCGGTGGTAGAGGTCCACGATCCACGGCGTGACGGGGTCGCCGCTCATCACGTTGGTCTCGCCGTTGCCGAGCCCCCAGCGCGGCAGCCAGCCGCCGTCCCGGTAGACGTGCAGGAGGGACTTGGCCATGTCGGTGGCCTTGTCCGGGTTCAGCAGGGCGACCAGCTGGTTCTGGGAGCGGTACGTGTCCCACAGCGAGAACATCTGGTAGTACGTCGAGTCCGAGCGGTGCACCCGGTCGTCGAAGCCGCGGTAGCGGCCGTCGACGTCGGAACCCACGGACGGGTGCAGGAGCGAGTGGTAGAGCGCGCTGTAGTACGTGCGCCGGTCGGCGGTGCTGCCGCCCGCGACCCGCATCCGGTTCAGCTCGTCGCGCCAGGCGTCGTGCGCGGCGGAGCGGGTGCGGTCGAAGGACTTCTGCTGCTCGGCGTTCCGGTTCAGGCGCGCGCCGTCGACGGAGGTGTAGGAGAGGCCGACCGAGGCGCCGACCTTGTGGCCCTTGTCCTGGTCGAAGCTCAGCCAGGCACCGGCCCGCTTACTGCCGCGCTTCGCCGTGCGCAGGCCGGGCGTGAGGGTGTCGTCGGTCCAGGTCCCGAACGCGGAGAAGGACCGGTCGAAGCTGGCGCTGAAGTAGACGCGGTAGCGCTCCTTGCCGGTCTCCCCGCAGAAGTTGCCGCCCTGCACCCAGCCCTCGACGGTGTGGTCGCCGACCACCTCGATGTCGCCCGCGTAGGTGCTGCCGTTGCTCTCGCCGGCCTCGATGAGCACGTTCTGCTCGCCCGACCCGGCGGGGAACGTGTACTGGTGCCGGCCGGTGCGCTCGGTCGCCGACATCTCGGCCTCGATGCCGTTGTCGAAGGTGACGCCGTAGTAGCCCGGCGAGCGCTTCTCGTTCGCGTGGCTGAACTTCGCGGCGTACTGCGCGGGGTCCGAGGAGGTGACGGCGCCGGTCGTGGGCATGAACCGGATGTTGCCCATGGTCTGGCAGCCGACGCCCGAGAGATGGGTGTGGCTGAAGCCCAGGATGGTGTCCTGCGCGTAGTCGTAGGAGGCGTACTTGTTCAACTGGGTGTCGGGGCTCAGCTGCACCATGCCGAACGGCGCGGCCGCGCCGGGGAAGGTGGTCCCGTCGCCGTTGTTGCCGATCGAGGTGTCGACCAGCGTGGTCGGATCGGCGGCGAAGCGGGGCCCCTGCTCACGGGCGCTCGCGGAGCCCGCGGCGGTGACGGAGGCGGCGGCCAGAGTGGTGACGATCAAGGCGGAGGTGAACGCGCGTCGAAACGCTCGCATCGCGATCCTCTCGTGCGACAACGTTGTCAAAGGGATTCCTGTCGATCTTCGTCCCGTGGGCATGCATCCGTCAATGGAGCACGGGCGCCTTCTCACGGATGGCGGTCGCGGACGCGGGTGAGCAGGCGCGGCCCGGTGGATCGAAGGAACATGGAGAAAGCGGGAGGAACCAGCAGGCGCCGAGCAGACGGGAGTGCCGCACGTGGGTGGCGGGCGCGAACACGGCAACACCGAGGAGCACGACGCCGAGATGCGCCAGCTCGACTCCCTCAACCGGCTGGCCGGACCGACCGCGGACGGCACCGGCAAGGCGCCCGAGGACCTGCGCCACCGCGGCGCCGACCTGCTCGTCACCGGTCACGCCCTGGCCCGCGTCGCCTCGCTCGGGGAGGCGCTGGCCCTGATCGGCCGGCTCGGCGGCCCCGCGCTGCCGCTGTGCAGCCAGGCCGTGTTCCGCGCCGACCGCGAAGTGCTGCACTGCGTCGGGCAGTTGGGGCTCCAGGAGGAGGAGGCCGACGCCTACCGGCTGCCCCTGGAGACCGTGCACCCCGCCGCCCAGGTCGCCCGCACGGGCCGGCCGGTGTTCCTCTCCTCCCCGCAGGAGTTCTGCGACCGGTTCCCCGACGCCCCCGAGCTGTCCGACCGCACCGGTCAGGTCGCCTGGGCCTTCCTGCCGCTGACCACGTACGGCCAGCTCACCGGCGTGTGGATGGCCGCCTTCGACGCGTCCGTCCGCATCGGCGACGGGCTCGGCACCTTCCTGATGACGCTGGCCCGGCTGCTCGGCCGGAGCATCGAGCAGACCTACGACGGGCAGACCGACCGCGCCCTGTCGGAGACCCTGCGCAGCAGCATGGGCCGGGTCGCCTCCGGCGTCGAGGGACTCAGCGTCGCCGCTCGCTACGTCCCCACCGGCGGCGGCCTCATGGTCGGCGGCGACTGGTTCGACAGCATCCGGCTGCCCGGCGGCCGCCTCGGCCTCGTCATCGGCGACGTCCAGGGCCACGACGTGCAGGCCGCCGGGCTCATGTCCCGTCTGCGCACCGCCATCA
>NZ_WWIA01000556.1 GCF_009870065.1 Streptomyces sp. SID5785
TGAAGCGGCTCGTGTTCATGGGCGGGGCCGCCGAGGTGCCGGGCAACATCACGCCGGTCGCCGAGTTCAACGCGTGGGCCGACCCGGACGCCGCGGACCTCGTGGTGTCCTCGGGCATCCCGTACACGATGGTCGGGCTCGACGCGACGCACGGCTGGCGCTTCACGAAGGAGCACCTGGCCGTCCTCGAGGACGCGGGCGAGGGCCAGGCCCTGACCGCCCGGCTCATGCGCTTCTACCTCGACGCGTACCCGGAGGCCGAGGGCAGCCCGCTGCACGACCCGCTGGCCGTCGGGGTCTGCGCGGACGAGTCGTTCGTCACCGCCGCCGACGGCACGGTCGTCGTGGAGTGCGCGAGCGAACTCACCCGCGGCAAGACCGTCTTCATCCCCTACGACAGCGACTACCCGCGCGACTACTACACCGAGTCCCCGCTCGTCGCCGCCCGCACCGCGCACCGCGGCCGGGTGGCCCTGGGCACCGGTCCGCGCGACTTCACGGCCGATTTCGTGGCCGCGCTCCTGAAGCGGCCCGCCGTCGTCTGAGCACGCCGCGACACAACATGTGGGCCCGGCACAGAAGTCCGGCACAACATGTATGCTCGCTCTCGCTGTCGTCGCAGGGGAATCCGGTGCAAGTCCGGAGCTGTCCCGCAACGGTGAACGTATGGCCGCAAAGGCCGCGTGAGTCCGAAGACCTGCCGACGGTGCGCCCGAGCCGACCGGCCCGGGCGTCTCAGACGTCCGGGCCTCGCGGAATGGGCCGGTGACGCGGGTGCCCCCGTGCGCGCCCGGGCCACTGCTCCCTTCGCAAGGCCCCGAGCCGAGCGAGGGAGAGCCCCCAGTGACCATCGCGCCCGCCGATCCCGTCTCAGCCGCGCCCGAGGCCGCACCCGAGGCCGTGGCCGACGCCCCCGGCACCGCGCTGCTGCGCACGCTGACCGAGCTGACCGCCGACCTGCCCGACGCCGACCCCGGCCGGGTCGCCGCCGCCGCGCTGCGCGGCCGGTCCGCCCGGGCCGACGAGGCGGAGCTGCGCGAGCTCGCCACCGAGGCCGCCGCGGGTCTCATCTCCGAGGACCCGGTGTACTCCCGGCTCGCCGCCCGGCTGCTCACCCTCTCCGTCGCCGCCGAGGCAGCCTCGCAGGGCGTCACCTCCTTCACCGGCTCGATCGCGGTCGGCCACCGCGAGGGCCTCGTCGCGGACCGCACCGCCGACTTCGTCGGCCGGCACGCCGCGCGGCTCGACGCGCTGATCGACACCGCCGCCGACGACCGCTTCGGCTACTTCGGGCTGCGTACCCTGCACAGTCGCTACCTGCTGCGCCACCCGATCACCCGCAAGGTCGTCGAGACGCCGCAGCACTTCCTGCTCCGGGTCGCCGCGGGCCTCGCCGAGGACGACTCGGCCCGCGCGCTGGACGAGGTCGCCGCCCTGTACGGCCTGATGAGCCGCCTCGACTACCTGCCCTCCTCCCCCACCCTCTTCAACTCCGGCACCCGGCACCCCCAGATGTCGAGCTGCTACCTCCTCGACTCGCCGCTCGACGAGCTGGACTCGATCTACGACCGCTACCACCAGGTGGCCCGGCTCTCGAAGCACGCCGGTGGCATCGGCCTCTCGTACTCCCGCATCCGCAGCCGGGGTTCGCTGATCCGCGGCACGAACGGGCACTCCAACGGCATCGTGCCGTTCCTCAAGACGCTCGACGCGTCGGTCGCCGCCGTGAACCAGGGCGGGCGCCGCAAGGGCGCCGCCGCCGTCTACCTGGAGACCTGGCACTCCGACATCGAGGAGTTCCTGGAGCTGCGGGACAACACCGGCGAGGACGCGCGCCGCACCCACAACCTCAACCTCGCGCACTGGATCCCGGACGAGTTCATGCGCCGGGTCGACGCGGGCACCGACTGGTCGCTGTTCTCGCCGGCCGACGTGCCCGAGCTCGTCGACCTGTGGGGCGAGGAGTTCGACGCCGCGTACCGGCGGGCCGAGGCCGACGGGAAGGCACAGCGCACCATCCCGGCCCGCGATCTGTACGGCCGCATGATGCGCACCCTCGCGCAGACCGGGAACGGCTGGCTGACCTTCAAGGACGCGGCCAACCGCACCGCCAACCAGACGGCGGAGCCCGGCCACACCGTCCACTCCTCGAACCTGTGCACCGAGATCCTGGAGGTCACGGACGACGGGGAGACGGCCGTGTGCAACCTCGGCTCGGTCAACCTGGGCGCCTTCGTGGACACCGAGCGCGGCGACCTCGACTGGGCGCGGCTCGACGAGACGGTCCGCACGGCCGTGACCTTCCTGGACCGCGTCGTCGACATCAACTTCTACCCGACCGAGCAGGCGGGGCGCTCCAACGCCCGGTGGCGCCCGGTGGGCCTGGGGGCGATGGGCCTCCAGGACGTGTTCTTCCGGCTGCGCCTGCCGTTCGACTCGGAGGCGGCGCGGGCCCTGTCGACCCGGATCGCCGAGCGGATCATGCTCGCGGCGTACGAGGCCTCGGCGGACCTCGCCGAGCGGCACGGCCCGCTGCCGGCCTGGGAGAAGACCCGCACGGCGCGGGGTGTCCTGCACCCCGACCACTACGGCGTCGAGTTCACCTGGCCGGAGCGCTGGGCGGCCCTGCGGGAACGTATCGCCACGACCGGGATGCGCAACTCCCTGCTCCTCGCCATCGCCCCGACGGCGACGATCGCGTCCATCGCGGGCGTCTACGAGTGCATCGAGCCGCAGGTCTCCAACCTGTTCAAGCGCGAGACGCTCTCCGGCGAGTTCCTCCAGGTCAACTCGTACCTGGTCCAGGACCTGAAGAAGCTCGGCGTGTGGGACGCGCAGACCCGTGAGGCGCTGCGCGAGTCCAACGGCTCGGTGCAGGGCCTGACCTGGGTGCCCGAGGACGTCCGCGCGCTGTACCGCACGGCGTGGGAGATCCCCCAGCGCGGTCTCATCGACATGGCGGCGGCCCGCACCCCGTACCTGGACCAGGCACAGTCACTCAACCTGTTCCTGGAGACGCCGACCATCGGCAAGCTCTCCTCGATGTACGCGTACGCCTGGAAGTCGGGCCTGAAGACGACGTACTACCTGCGCTCGCGCCCCGCGACGCGTATCGCCCGGGCCGCCGGCCGCGCCGCCGTCCCGGTCCCCGTCCAGACCGTGTCCGAGCCGGACGCGGTCGCCTGTTCCCTGGAAAACCCCGAGTCCTGCGAGGCCTGCCAGTAATGACGTCTTCTTCCGCTTCCTCCGCGTCTCCCGAGAAGAACCTCCTCGACCCGGGCTTCGAGCTGACCCTGCGCCCCATGCGGTACCCGGACTTCTACGAGCGCTACCGGGACGCCATCAAGAACACGTGGACGGTCGAGGAGGTCGACCTCCACTCGGACGTCGCCGACCTCGCGAAGCTGTCGCCGGGTGAGCAGCACATGATCGGCCGTCTGGTCGCGTTCTTCGCGACGGGTGACTCGATCGTCGCGAACAACCTGGTGCTCACCCTCTACAAGCACATCAACTCCCCCGAGGCGCGCCTGTACCTGTCGCGGCAGCTGTTCGAGGAGGCCGTGCACGTCCAGTTCTATCTGACGCTGCTCGACACCTATCTGCCCGATCCGCAGGACCGGGCGGCGGCGTTCGCCGCGGTGGAGAACATCCCGTCGATCCGCGAGAAGGCCGAGTTCTGCTTCCGGTGGATGGACTCGGTGGAGAAGCTCGACCGCCTGGAGACGCAGGCCGACCGCCGCCGCTTCCTGCTGAACCTGATCTGCTTCGCGGCGTGCATCGAGGGACTGTTCTTCTACGGCGCCTTCGCCTACGTGTACTGGTTCCGCAGCCGCGGCCTGCTGCACGGCCTGGCGACGGGCACCAACTGGGTGTTCCGGGACGAGACGATGCACATGTCGTTCGCGTTCGACGTCGTCGACACGGTCCGCAAGGAGGAGCCGGAGCTGTTCGACGACGCGCTGGAGCAGCAGGTCACCGACATGCTGCGGGAGGCGGTCGACGCGGAGCTGCAGTTCGGCCGCGACCTGTGCGGTGACGGTCTGCCGGGCATGAACACGGACTCGATGCGGCAGTACCTGGAGTGCGTCGCCGACCAGCGCCTGCAGCGGCTCGGCTTCGCCCCCGTGTACGGCTCCGAGAACCCCTTCTCCTTCATGGAGTTGCAGGGCGTCCAGGAACTGACCAACTTCTTCGAGCGCCGGCCCTCGGCGTACCAGGTGGCCGTGGAGGGCTCGGTCGGTTTCGACGAGGACTTCTAGGCGACCTTGGTGAACTCGGCCTGGCGGGAGGTGCGTTCCGCGTCCCGCCGGGCCGCGCGGAGCTCCCGGTCGATCCGGCGGTCGCGGACGATCCCGTAGAGGGAGGGGGCGGCGAGGAGGAGGAAGACGGACAGGACGGCGAGGTAGTTCATCGCTGTGTTCATGTCCTCCACTCTCCCGCCGGGCGCCGCACCCCGGCAGTGGCAGGACTGTCATGGAACCTCGAATTCCTGCCAGGCCTGAGGCACACTGGACGGCATGCTGAAAAACGTGGCCGCAGTGCTCCTCGACGGTGTGCACCCCTTCGAACTCGGCGTCGTGTGCGAAGTGTTCGGCCTCGACCGCAGCGACGCCGGGCTGCCCGTGTACGACTTCGCCGTGGTCTCCGCCGAGGGCCCGTCCCTCGGGACTCACGTGCCCGGCATGACGGTCTCGACGCCGTACGGGCTCGAGCGCCTCGAGGAGGCCGACCTCGTCGCGATCCCCTCGGCCGGCCGGCGCTTCGGGGCCTACCCGCCCGAGCTGCTCGACGCGCTGCGCCGCGCGGTCGAGCGCGGCGCCCGCGTCCTGAGCCTGTGCGCGGGCGTCTTCGTGCTCGGTGAGGCGGGGCTGCTCGACGGCCGGCGCTGCGCGGTGCACTGGCGCTACGCGCGCGAGCTCGGGATCCGCTTCCCGCGCACCCGGGTCGACCCGGACGTGCTGTACGTGGACGAGGGCCCGGTCGTGACCTCGGCGGGCACGGCCGCCGGGATCGACGCCTGCCTGCACATCGTGCGCACCGAGCACGGCACGGAGGTGGCCAACGCGATAGCGCGCCGCATGGTCGTCCCGCCGCACCGCGACGGCGGCCAGGCGCAGTACGTGGAGCGGCCGCTGCCTGCGGCACGCTGCGACACCGTCGGCGACGTGCTCGTGTGGATGGAGCGGCACCTCGACGAGCCGGTGTCCGTGGAGGAGCTGGCGGCGCGGGCGCACATGTCGCCGCGGACCTTCGCCCGCCGCTTCCAGCAGGAGACGGGCACCACCCCCTACCGCTGGCTGCTGCGGCAACGGGTCCTGCTCGCCCAGGAGTTGCTGGAGCGCACGGACGAGACGGTGGACGCGATCGCCGCGCGCGCCGGTTTCGGCAACGCGGCGGCGATGCGCCACCAGTTCATGAAGGCGCTCGGCACGACACCGAACGCCTTCCGGCGGACCTTCCGGGTGCGCTCGGCGGCCTGACCCCGACCGGCCCCCGAGCGGCACCCCAGGATCTGTCCGGCGCTACCGCGCCCGCACCTGGAGCCGCGCCGACCTGGGCTGGAGCGTGATCCCGATGCGGGCCGTGCTGTCCGTCTCCTCGGTGGCCACCAGGCGCCACTTCTGCACCACCGTGCCGAGGATCACGGCCATCTCGGCCATGCTGAAGTGGTCCCCGGGGCACTTGCGGTTGCCGACGCTGAAGGGGGCGTGGGCGGCGGGCGTGACGTCGGCGGCCCGCTCCGGCAGCCACCGGTCCGGGTCGAAGGACAGATGGTCGGTGAATGCGCGGGGATCACGCTGCATGGCCAGCGGGCTGTAGAGAATGTCCGTACCGGCCGGAATGCGATACCCACCGAGTGTCGTGTCGACGGTCGCGAGCCGGGTGAGTATCCACACGGCGGGACGTATCCGCATCGACTCGGTGATGAGGTTCCGCATATATGCGAGTTCACCCAGATCACCGAATGCGACCGGTCGGCGTCCGCCTGTCACGGATTCAACTTCTTCGCTCAACCGCTTTTCGTGCTCGGGGTGTTCGGCGAGGAGCTGAAAGACCCATGTCAGGGTCTTCGCCACATTCTCGGCGCCCGCCACGACGAGCGACACGACCTGATCGTGGACCTCCTGTTCGTCGACCGGTTCCCCGTTTTCGTCTCGGTCGTCGAGAAGCGCGGCGAGGAGGTCGTCCGTCGCCACGCCCGAAGCCGTCGCCGCCCTGCGCTCGGCGATGATCTCGTCGACCATGCGGTGCAGATCGGCCAACGCATGCTCGAACCGGCGATTGGCCGGAAGCGGCAGCCGGTAGAGCGGGCCGAAGGAGAGGATCATCCGCCGGTACAGCCCCTCGAAGACCGTGTGCAGGGCCGCGGCGAGCCGGTCGGCCCGCTCGTCGATGGAGTCCACCCGGAGCAGGGAGCGCGCCACGACGCGGGTCGCCGTGCGGAACACCTCGGCGCCGAGGTCGACCGTCTCCCCGTCGGTCCACCGGTCGGCCGTGCGGCGCGCCTCGTCCTCCATGACGGCCGCGTAGTCGTGGATCCGGTCCATCCGGAACGCGGGCTGGACGGCCCTGCGCTGACGCCGGTGCAGCGCGCCGTTGCTGGTCGCGACGCCCTTGCCGAGCAGGACGCCCATGGTGTCCCACAGGGGTCCGCCGACGGCGAAGTCCGGGCTCCGCAGGAGCGCGGCGACGAGCGACGGGTCGCACACCGCGTAGGCCGTGCGCGGGCCGAGCCGCAGCCGGACCACGTCACCGCCCTCGCGCAGTGCGGTGAGGAAGCCGAGCGGATCACGCAGCAGGCTCCCGGCGTGGCCGAGCATCGGCACGGCGCCGGGTGCGAGCGGCGGCGCGCCGGGGTCGGCCGGCCGGGCCCCCAGGGTCGAGTCGACGGTCATGCGCATTCACCCACCTGATCGGGCTGTTCGTCGGGCTGTGTGTCGGACGGTGCCTCGGGCCGTTCGTCGCTGACGTACGGCGGGGTGGACCGGTCGTCCCAGCTGTCCACCGCATAACGGCCCGATTCGTGATGGAACCAGTAGACGGAACTGAACCAGTTCCGCATATTCCCCACGCACGACCTGATGGCGTCCGCGAGTTCTTTTCCGTACTCCCCCAACTGCTCGGTGGATTCGGCTATCCGCTCCACTTCCTCTTCGGCCGCGAGGAAATCGTCGATGGTGCCCTGCACCCTTCGGCGGACTTCCACCACGGCTTCCTGGAGGGAAAGGCCCTCGTGCTTGATGAGGCTTATCCCGAGATTGTGGAGTTCTTCTCCGGCGAGTTCTTTGGGGAGTGAGCAGAGGTCGTTGTACCACGCGGCGAAATCCTGGCAGGCAAGTGCCGCACGGATGAACGACTCGTTCTTCCTGACCCAGGACGGCAGTTCGTACCGCGCGGTCGGCTCCAGCAGGTCGAGCCAGATCCAGTGCGCGAACGTGTTCCTGCGCAGGGCGATGTACTCGTCCACCGTCGGGACCGTACCGGTCATCCGGTTGTGGAACTCCTGGTCGTACGCGTCGATCACGACGTGGAAGTGCCGGGCGAAGCGTGCGTTCCAGGTCCGGCTCAGGGAGCCGTAGAGCCGGTCGACGCTCTCCGCGAAGCCCGCGACCAGCGGGTCCTTGTGCTCGAGATGGAGCTGCGGGGCCTCGGTGGCCGCGTGCAGCTGGACGGCGAGCCGCCGCCAGCTCGCCGTCCTTCCGTGGATCACGTCGCGGTCGTGCCGGTCGTCCCAGACGAAGAACCACGCGCTGTAGTCGCAGATCGCCGACAGCACGTCGTCCGGCGCGCCGAGGTAGTAGCCCGCCATCAGGTCCGTGTAGCACAGGCCATCGGCATATTTCTCCACCTTGTCGGCGGGCATCAGTCGTTTCTCCAGCAGCCAGGAGCGGGTCTTCTCCTGAAGCCTGGGCCAATACGGGTGCAGGTTGCGAGGAAACGCATCCTCGATCGCAGGCAGCGCCAGCGCCGGTGGGACCACGGTCTCCGGATAAGCAGCCACGAACAAACCCCTCTCTGCCACCTGTCGGCGTACGCCCGCCGGCTGTGCCGGGCGCGCGCCGTTGCGTATCCCCGCGCTTTCTATTCAGCACCACAACTGACCGTTCTGGGAACGGATTTGCTCCCCTCACTACCCCCCTCCGCCGGAATCGTCCCCTTACATGACCGAATCTGGGTCACCTGCGGCCGATCCTGTTCGCACAAGCGCCCGCCCGCGACCGGTTCCGGTACACATCCCGTACACCGGGCCGTAGACGTCGGCGGACCCGACACGACGGCGCCCGGCCGGATGTGATCCGTACCGGGCGCCGCTCGACGCTCAACCGGCCCCTGCGGGGCGGGAGTCGGTGCTACGCGTTGGGCACCACCTCGTACCGCGGGGTGCCCTCCTCCATCTGCTTCAGGGCGTTCTTCCGCTCACGCTTCGACAGGCGGTCGATGTACAGGTAGCCGTACAGGTGGTCCGTCTCGTGCTGGAGGCAGCGCGCGAAGTAGCCCGTGCCGCGCACCGTGATCGCGTTGCCCTTCTCGTCCTGGCCGGTGACCACCGCGTAGTCGGGCCGGGCCAGCTCCGCGTACGCGGTCGGCACGGACAGGCAGCCCTCGTTGGAGTCGTCGAGGCGGCGGCGGTCCGCGGGCAGCTCCTGGAGCACCGGGTTGCACACGACGCCGGTGTGGCGCACGCCCTCGTCGTCCGGGCAGTCGTAGACGAAGACCTTCAGGCCCACGCCGATCTGGTTGGCCGCGAGGCCCACGCCCTCGGCGGTGCGCTGGCTGGCGAACATGTCGTCGACCAGGGTCTCGAGCTCGGGGCCGAACGTGGTGACGTCCTGGCACTCCTTGTGCAGCACCGGGTTCCCGACGACCGTGATCGGACGCGAGGTGCCCCGCTCCCGGTACGCCGCCTCCCGCGCCTCACAGTCCTCGGTGTCGATGACGAAGCCCTCGTCGTCCACGGGGAGCACGCCGGCGTGCTGCTTCTCGGTGTCCTGCTGCGCCATGAGGGACGTGAGCCTTCCTGAGATACGGGAACGGTGCCCTTACAGGGTACGGGGCCCCCGGCCCGCGGCGGCGGCCGGAACGGCGTCAGCAGACCTCTTCGAGGTCCCGCCAGTCGCGTGAGTCCGGCGCGTCCGCGACCCAGCCGTCCAGCAGCCCCCGCACCAGCGAGGCCGGCGCGGCCACGCCGCACTCCCGCTCCGGCACCCACAGCTGACCGTCGGTGCGGTGCCCCAGCGGCCCGGGGTGCCCCGGCTCGCTGTGGTCGTGCGGGTCCAGGTGCGTCCCGTCCCCCTCGTCCGACGGCATCCGCGACTCCGAGCACGTGCGGCACAGCAGCCGCACCGACGACGACCAGTCCTCCGCCGCGAACCCGGCGTCCGCCGCCAGGCGCTCCAGCGCGTCCCGGTCGGACTCGGCCTCCGCCTCCAGGAGCACGACCCAGGTCGGCACCGGCGACGGCGCCCACAGCTCGATCTCGTCGAACACGGGGTACGCGTGCCCGGTCGCCGTCGTCCGCTCGCCGTGCGGGACGCCGTCGTGCAGCACGACCTCGCCCCAGCGCCGCCCCGAGGACGGCAGCGGGATGGAGAGCACCTCGATACGCGCGGGGTCGAGCCGGCGCCCCCAGACGACCTCGGCCTCGCCCTCCGGGGACAGCCGCACCGCGGCGCTGCCCAGGTCCATGCCGGTCGGCTCGCCCGCGACGGCCGCGCCGCCCGGGACCTTCAGGCCGTACGCCTGCCAGGCCCGCCGGGCCAGCGGCCAGTCCTGCAGGGCGGTGGCGGCGATGCCCACGTTCCACCAGTCCGGGGCGCCGGTCTCGCGCTCGAGCAGGGCCACGGCGCGCAGGCCCGCGCTGCGCGCCTGCTCCCAGTCGTGCCGGAACTTGTGCAGCAGCGCCAGATTGAACCAGGACTCGGAGAGCCACGGCTCCAGGTCCGCGGCGCGGGTGAGCAGTGCGCCCGCGTCCTCGTACCGGCCGTCACCGATCAGCGTGAACGCGCGGTCCGTGGCCTGTCGCCACGAGGCCGAGGGCCGGTGCCGTCCCTTGCCGAAGATCCTCACGATTCCCGCCTGCCGATTCTCGAGGCCTGTGCCCCCGGACACACCCTGTTCTTCGGGCTCATTCGCATCCAACCACGGACGGTCGGACGCCCGCTCATTACCCACGGGTTACCCAGCCTGCCCCAGGCTCAGACCGGGCCGCGAGACCACTCTGGCCAGGGCTTCCACCACCTCTGGCTGATAATCGCGGCCGGTGCCGAGACGGAGCCGTTCCAGGGCCGCAAGCGGCCCCTGGGGACCCTCTTCCCTCGCCATCTCCTCGTACGCGTTGGCCGCCCGCACGATGCGCGCGGCGACTGGCTGCTCACGGTACGGGTCGGCCTGCCGCTCGACCACCGTGGCGACGCGGGCGTCCACCCCGGTCTGCCGGACCACGGCGCCGCCGAGCAGGGCGATCCGGCGCTGCCGGTCGGCGGGCAGCGCGGCGGTGGCGCCGTCGGTCACCGGGTCGAGCAGCGAGAGCTGGCCGATGTCGTGCATGAGGGCGGCGTACTCCAGGACGGTCAGCTCGGGCTCCGACAGGCCCAGGTCGCGCCCCACGGCGCGGCTCAGCGCGGCCACCCGCAGGGCGTGCCCGTGCGGCGTGTACCCGGCGATCTCGGTGGCGCGGGCCAGCGAGGCGATGGTCTGCCGGTAGGTGGCCCGGACCGAGGCGTAGCGCCGGAAGGCCAGCTGGGTCAGCAGGAGCGGCAGGCTGATCACGGGCAGGGCCCACAGCCCGGCGACGGCGACGGCCAGGGCGCTCACCGCCCCGGTCGCGCAGACCGCGGAGCCGATGCCGGGCACGGCCCGCAGCTCGTCGCGCAGCAGCGGGCCGAACGGCCAGCCGGTGCGGGCGTGCGCGAGGACGGCGGCGAGCACGGCGTCGCACAGGGCGATCAGGGCCAGCAGGCCGACGACGAGGAGCGCGTAGCCGGGTCCGTCGCCGACCCACTGGGCGAGCCGGCCCTGGGCGTAGAGCGGCTGGAAGCAGACGGCGGCGAAGCCGACGGTGAGGACGCGGCGGGCCATCTGGTCGGCGGTCGGTCCGGTGCCGCGCGCGATGTGCGGGACACAGCCGACGAGCGCGCCCGCCAGGGTGACGGCGACGATCTGGAACGTCCCGTGCCGGGCCGAGTCACCGGCGACCTCGCCGAGCAGGGCGTACGCGAGGGCGCCCGCGGTGCCGAGCGGTGCGGGCTCGCGGTCGCCGGTCCGGCCCCAGCGGGCGAGCTCGCCGACCGCGACCAGGACTCCGAAGGCGAGCGCGACACCACGGTCCTCGACACCCCGCCAGGCGGTCACGGCGAGGGCGACGAGCGCGAGGGCCGCCGCGACGGTGTGCACGCCCACGACGAGCGGGGAGCACGGCCGGGGCGCCCTGGTGCGGGGCGCGGGTCCGCGTGGCACGCGCCCCGTCACGGCGTGGCCGCCCCCGGGGCGGGCACGGACTCGGTGCGCGGGGCGGGCGGCAGGGTCTCGTCGGCCGTGACGACCGGGTGCCAGCCGTCGCGGCCGAGCACCCGCCCCAGTGCGCCGACCATCTGCGGGTCGAACTGGGACCCGGCGCACCGCTCCAGTTCGGCCAGTGCGACGGGGACCGGCCGGGCGCGCGAGTAGGTCCGGGTGGACGTCATGGCGTCGAAGGCGTCGGCGACCGCGACGACCCGGGCGAACTCGGGGATGCGGTCACCGGCGAGCCCGTACGGGTAGCCGCTGCCGTCGAGCCGCTCGTGGTGGTGCAGGATCGCGGCGCGGGCCTCGCCGAGGAACCCGATGCCGCGCACCATCTCGTGCCCGTACTCGGGATGCAGTTCGATCACCTTGCGCTCCTCGGGCGTCAGCGGGCCGTCCTTGCGCAGCAGCCGGGTGGGGACGCCGAGCTTGCCGACGTCGTGCAGGATCCCGGCGAAGCGCAGCACCTCGACGCGGTCCTCGGCCATCCCGAGCTCACGGGCGATCAGCATCGAGGCCTGGCCGACGCGCTCGCTGTGGCCGCGGGTGTAGCCGTCCTTGATGTCGACGGCCTGGACCAGCGCCCTGATGGTGGCCTGGTGGGCGGCGCGCTCGCGCTGGTACTGGGCGAAGACCCAGCAGGAGATGTACATCGGCAGCAGGACGAGCAGCGAGGCGAACGGCCCGTACGGACCGGCCCACAGGACCGCCATCATCATCCCGGCGAGTCCGTGCACGGCGACGGGGGCGAGGGTGCGCGGGAAGAGACCGCGCCAGGCGGTGCGGGGCGGGACCCGCTCGGCCGTCACGCGGATGCCGCCGTCGAGGAGGGTGAGCACGGCGCAGAAGACGAGCGCGCCCGCTCCGCAGGGCACGAGCGCGTACGGGAGACGGGGCGCGGAGACGGCTGCTGCGCCGCCGAGCCGGTCGAAGGCCTGGGCGGCGGCCCAGCCGGCGAGCGCGAGCCGGGCGGGGCGCCACATCCGGCGCAGCGCTCTGGGCCGCTGGTCGACCCGGGCGAGCAGGGCGCCGGGGACGGCGACGAGCGCGGCGGCGGCCGGGGGAAGCAGAAACGCTCCTGCAAGCAGGACGGGAAAGAACGTGCCCATGTCCCGGGGAGCCCGCCGCCCGATGATCCGGCAACGGCCCGCGTGCTCGCAGCCCGCGTAGACCGCGGCGAGCAGGGCGAGCGCGGGCCAGGCGGTGTCCGCGGCGAGCGCGGGGGCGGCACAGACGAGGCCCGCACCCAGGGCGAGGAGCACGAAGGCGCAGGCCACCGGCGGAACCGACCGCATGCCCCAACTCCCTCCCCGTGGCGTTCAGTTCACGGAGAATAGGACGGTCGCCGCGTCACCGGGGACGCATCGGGGGGAATACCGGGGCCGAGGGCCCCGGATTAGCACGATCGGGTGAACCGACTGACGCACGGAGCTGACGCGGGAGACGAACTCCCGCGTACCGCACGGCACTTCCGGCGGGCGGTCGCAGCGCCCCGGCCGGGTCGTACACCCGGCCGGACGGCCGGATCCGCTCGCTCAGGCGAGCGAGTTCCCGAAGCCGTCCTCCGGGGTGACGTCACCGGAGCGGATCAGGTCGATCCGGCCCATGACCTTCGCCCGCAGGTCGGCCGGCACGTCGTCGTGCCCGCAGCACCGCTTCACCAGCTTCTTCACGGCCTGCTCGAGGCCGTACTTCTCCAGACACGGGGAGCACTCCTCGAAGTGCACCTCGAACTTGGTGCAGTCCGAGTCCGGCATCTCGTGGTCCAGGAACTCGTAGAGATGATCGAGAACTTCACTGCAGTCCGTCTCGTGCGGCTCTCCGCAGCTCATGAGCCCGAGCCTTTCGCTTCGTTCGACTCTCCGGCACCGGCGGGGACGAGCCCGCGGTCACGGGCGTAGTCCTCGAGCATGCCGCGCAGCTGGCGACGGCCCCGGTGGAGCCGGGACATCACCGTCCCGATGGGTGTCCCCATGATGTCCGCGATCTCCTTGTACGCAAAGCCCTCTACGTCCGCGAGATACACGGCGATGCGGAATTCCTCGGGAATCGCCTGCAGCGCCTGCTTCACGTCCGAGTCGGGCAGGTGGTCGAGCGCCTGCGACTCGGCGGAGCGCAGACCGGTCGACATGTGCGACTCGGCCCGTGCCAGCTGCCAGTCCTCGATCTCCTCGGCCGCACTGCGCTGGGGCTCGCGCTGCTTCTTGCGGTACGAGTTGATGAAGGTGTTCGTCAGGATCCGGTACAGCCACGCCTTGAGGTTCGTGCCCTCGCGGAACTGGTGGAACGACGCGTACGCCTTCGCGTACGTCTCCTGGACCAGGTCCTCCGCGTCCGCCGGGTTGCGCGTCATGCGCAGGGCGGCGGAGTACATCTGGTCGAGGAATTCCAGCGCGTCCCGCTCGAAGCGCGCGCTGCGCTCGGCAGCCGACTCCGCGGGCACGGGCTGGTCCGCCTGGCCGTTTTCGGTCCCTGCGTCGGTCCCTGCGACCGGACCCACCTCCTCCGACGACGTCGCGAGACCCGGAGAGGTCCCACTCGAATCGGAGGATAGACGACGATCCGGTCCGCCCGCCGCCCGAAGAGGAGCGTTCTTGGCCGCGCTCAGCACGCTCCACTCCAGGTCAGGAGCGGTGGCGCGGCTCGGGCAGATGGTCGAACCCATGCGGCGGACTTCCTCTCGTACGACTGTGCACCGACAATCCGCACAACAGCGATCCCGGCCGCGGCATTCCCGCGGCGCGGACCCGGCCTAACGAAGTGACCGAGCCCACCCCGCGACGGCCCCGGTGATCGTCCCCAGCGTCTCCTCCGCGCCGACGGGCGCCCGCTTCGGCACCGCGAACCCGTGGTCCCCGTAAGGCACTTCGACGAGCTCGTAGTCGCCGGGCCCGGAACGCTCCGGGAAC
>NZ_WWIA01000557.1 GCF_009870065.1 Streptomyces sp. SID5785
CGGTCCGCGTGGGCGGCGGCGGAAGCACGGGTCCACGGCTCGTGACCGGCGCGCCCCGAGGACGTACCCTGCCCCCATCCGACGACCCGTCCGATGACCGACCCGAGACGAACCGATCCGACGCGACGAAGGGGCCCCGATGCGTGTCGCGCTCTTCCTGACGTGTGTCAACGACACGCTCTATCCGGACACCGGACGTGCCGTGGTGAAACTGCTGACCAGGCTGGGGGTCGAGGTCGACTTCCCGGCGGCGCAGACCTGCTGCGGGCAGCCGCACTACAACACCGGCTATCGCCACGAGGCGGAGCCGCTCGCCCGGCACTACTCCGATGTCTTCGGTCCTGGCCTGGCGTCGGGTGCGTACGACGCGATCGTCACGCCGTCCGGCTCCTGCGCCGCCATGGTCCGCGAGCTGTACCCGCGCATGGGCGAGCGGGCCCGCGCGGAGGGACGCGGAGACCGGCTCGCGACCACGCTCGCGCCCGTGGTCCCGAAGACGTACGAGCTGACCGAGTTCCTGGTCGACGTGCTCGGCGTGACCGACGTCGGCGCGTGCTATCCGCACACGGTCACCTACCACCCGACGTGCCACGGGCTGCGCTCCCTCGGCCTCGGCGACCGGCCCGGGCGGCTGCTGCGGGCCGTGAAGGGGCTGGAGCTCGTGGAGCTCCCGGGCGCGCAGGAGTGCTGCGGCTTCGGCGGCACCTTCGCGGTCAAGAACTCCGACGTCTCCGCGGCCATGGGCGCGGACAAGGTGCGCAACGCCGCGGCGACCGGCGCCGAGGTCCTGTGCGCCGCCGACAACTCCTGCCTCATGCACATCGGCGGCACGATGACCCGTCTCCAGGTCGGCATGCGGCCGGTGCACATCGCGGAGATCCTGGCGAGCACGGAAGAGGAGCCCCCGGCATGAGCGGCACGTATCTCGGCATGCCCGCCTTCCCCGAGGCCGCGCACGACGCCGTGCGCGACAGGACGCTGCGCGCCAACCTGCGGCACGCGACCCACACCATCCGCGACAAGCGGGCCCGTGCCGTCGCCGAGCTCGACGACTGGGCGCGGCTGCGCGAGGCCGGGAAGCAGATCAAGGACCACACCCTGCGCCATCTGGAGCACTACCTGGTGCAGCTGGAGGAGTCGGTGACCGCGGCGGGCGGCACCGTCCACTGGGCCGCGGACGCGGCCGAGGCCAACCGCATCGTCACCCGGCTCGTCCGGGAGACCGGCGAGAGCGAGGTCGTCAAGGTCAAGTCGATGGCCACGCAGGAGATCGGGCTCAACGAGGCGCTGGAGGCCGAGGGCATCCACGCCTACGAGACGGACCTCGCCGAGCTGATCGTGCAGCTCGGCGACGACCGCCCCTCGCACATCCTCGTCCCGGCGATCCACCGCAACCGCGGCGAGATCCGCGACATCTTCCGCGAGCGGATGGGGCATTGGGGGCGTCCGGCGCCCGAGGGACTCACCGACACCCCGGCCGAGCTGGCCGAGGCGGCCCGGCTGCACCTGCGCGAGAAGTTCCTGCGCGCCAAGGTCGGCATCTCCGGCGCCAACTTCATGGTCGCCGAGACGGGCACGCTCGTGGTCGTCGAGTCCGAGGGCAACGGTCGGATGTGCCTGACCCTGCCCGAGACGCTGATCTCCGTCGTCGGCATCGAGAAGATCGTGCCGGCGTGGCAGGACCTGGAGGTGTTCCTGCAGACGCTGCCGCGCTCGTCGACCGCGGAGCGCATGAACCCGTACACCTCGACGTGGACCGGCACCACCGACACCGACGGTCCGTCGGCCTTCCACCTGGTCCTGCTCGACAACGGCCGCACGGACACCCTCGCCGACGAGGTCGGCCGGCAGGCCCTGCGCTGCATCCGCTGCTCGGCCTGCCTCAACGTGTGCCCGGTCTACGAGCGGGCCGGCGGCCACGCCTACGGCTCGGTGTACCCGGGCCCGATCGGTGCCATCCTCAGCCCCCAACTGCGCGGCACGCAGAGCGAGATCGACGCGTCGCTGCCGTACGCCTCCTCGCTGTGCGGCGCCTGCTACGAGGTGTGCCCGGTGGCCATCGACATCCCGGAGGTCCTGGTCCATCTGCGCGAGCGGGTCGTCGAGGGCGGGCCGGTGACGCGGCGCGGCACGAAGGTCACCCTCAAGCCCGCCAAGGGGCACGCCGCGGAGCGGGCCGCGATGCGCGCCGCGCGCTGGGCGTTCACCCACCCGGCCGCGCTCGCCGCCGGTCAGCGCCTGGCGGCGCGCACCCGCCGCTTCCATCCCCGTACGGTGCCGGGTCCGGGACGCGCCTGGACGGACACCCGGGACCTGCCGAAGGTGCCCGCGGAACCGTTCCGCGACTGGTGGCAGCGGACGAACGGCGGAAAGGACTCCGCGAAGTGAGCAGCAGGGACGTGATCCTGGGCCGGGTGCGGCGCGCACTCGGCGGCCCGGCCGGTGCGCCGCAGTCGTACGCCACGGACATCGACCGGGACTATCTGCGCGCGCACGGCGAGCGGACCACCGCGCAGACGGTCGATCTGCTGGCGGAGAACCTGGCGGACTACCGGGCGGTGGTGCACCGGTGCACGGCCGCCGAGCTGCCGGTCCTGATCGCGCGGCTGCTGGCCGAGCGGGGGCCGGGCAGCGTCCTCGTGCCGCCGGGGACGGCCCCGGAGTGGGTGCCGGACGGCGGGCACGCCCGCGTCGAGGACCGGGCGGGAAGCACCCCGGCGGAGCTCGACCGGGTGCAGAGTGTGGTCACCGGCTGCGCCGTCGCCGTCGCCGAGACCGGCACGATCGTCCTCGACGGCTCTCCCGGCCAGGGCAGGCGCCGCGTCAGCCTGATCCCTGATCACCACATCTGCGTGGTCCGGGTGCCGGACCAGGTCGTCGACTCCGTGCCCCGGGCCCTCGAACGGCTGGACCCGGCCCGTCCGCTCACCTGGATCTCGGGCCCGTCCGCGACCAGCGACATCGAGCTGGACCGGGTGGAGGGGGTGCACGGGCCGCGCACCCTGGAGGTGATCCTGATGAGCGGGGACTGACCGGCGCGGTTAGCGTGGGCCCATGATCCGGTTCGATCAGGTCACCAAGCGGTACGCGGACGGCACGACGGCCGTGGACGACCTCTCCTTCGAGGTCGCCGAGGGCGAACTGGTCACGCTCGTCGGTCCCTCCGGCTGCGGCAAGACGACCACGATGATGATGGTGAACCGGCTCATCGAGCCGACGTCCGGCCGCATCTTCGTGGAGGGCGAGGACATCTCGTCGGTCGACCCGGTGCGGCTGCGTCGGCGGATCGGGTACGTCATCCAGCAGGTCGGCCTCTTCCCGCACCGCACGATCCTCGACAACACGGCGACGGTGCCCGCGCTGATCGGCTGGAAGAAGGCCAGGGCGCGGGCCCGCGCCGCCGAGCTGCTCGATCTGGTCGGGCTCGACCCGTCGACGTACGGGAAGCGGTACCCGGAGCAGCTGTCGGGCGGCCAGCGGCAGCGGGTCGGGGTGGCGCGTGCGCTGGCGGCCGACCCGCCGGTGCTGCTGATGGACGAGCCGTTCGGCGCGGTCGACCCCGTGGTGCGCGAGCAGTTGCAGGACGAGTTCCTGCGGATGCAGGCGGCCGTGCGCAAGACCGTGCTGCTGGTGACCCACGACATCGAGGAGGCGGTCCGGCTCGGTGACCGCATCGCGGTGTACGGGCAGGGCCGCATCGAGCAGTTCGACACCCCGGGTGCGGTGCTCGGCACGCCCGCGACGCCGTACGTCGCCGAGTTCGTCGGCGCGGACCGGGGGCTCAAGCGGCTGTCGGTGACCGAGATCGAGCCGCACGACCTGGAGCAGCCCGCGGTGGTCCGGCTCGACGAGCCGGCCGCGCAGGCCGCGGCGCGGCTGCGTGCGCAGGAGGCCCGCTGGGGCGTCGTCCTGGACACGGACGGCGATCTGCACGGCTGGGTCGGCGTGGACGAGGTGGCGCTGGCCGGCGCGGACGGCCGGGTCGGCGACCTGGCCCATCGGATGAACGCGTGGGTGCCGGTCGGCGCCCCGCTCAAGCAGGCGTTCGGCGTGATGCTCCAGCACGACGCGGGCTGGGTCGCGGTGCTCGACGGTTCGCGTTTCCTGGGGGTGCTGACTCCGGCGAAGCTGCACGAGGCGCTGCGCCGTTCGGTCGACGCGGACGCGCAGGGTGTGGCGCGCGACGAGGTGGACTTCGACTCGGTCGCCGACGCCTGAGCACCGGTCCGAGGCGCGTACCAGGGGTCGAGTCTCACCCTGGAGTTCACGTCGAGGGTTCAGGGGTTCACCGGGTCGGGTGAGCCGCGGGACGCCGCTCGCGCTCCCCGGGAACGTGGTCCTCTCCGGTCTACCGCAGCAGGCCCTTGTCCTCGAGGTAGGTGCGGGCCACGTCCTCCGGGAGCCGGCGCCAGCTGTCGACCTGCTGGTTGAGGGAGGCGAGGTCCCGGGTGGTGAGCGTGGAGTTGAGCGCGCCGAGCGCCTCGGCGACCTTGTCGCTGCCCGCCCGCGAGCGGTTCACCACGGGCACGATGTAGTCGGCGTTCTGCAGGTGCTTGTCGTCGGCGAGCAGGACCAGTCCGAACGCGTCGAGCGTGGCGTCGGTGGTCGTGGTCAGCACCATCTGGTCCTGCCCGTTCTGCACCGCCTTCTTGGACTGTGTGGTGCCGACTCCCTTGGGGTCGACGCCGGTGATGTCGATCCCGTAGACCTTCTTGAGTCCCGGCGCGCAGTACGGGCGCTGGACGCATTCGTCGCCCGCGGCGAGCCGGACCTTCTGGCCGGAGGCCCCGAGGTCGCTGAGGGTCTTGAGCCGGTGGGCGCGGGCATAACCGGCGGTGACCGCGAACGCGTTCTGGTCGACGGCCCTGCCCGGGTCGAGGACCGTCAGGCCGCGGGGCCGGGCGAGGCCGCGCAGGGCCTTCATCGTGGCGTCGAGGTCGGGCGAGCCGACCGGGGCGGCGTCCGCCCCGTTGGCCTTGGCGTTCAGCCAGTCCGCGAACGTGGCGGCGTACTCGGGGACGACGTCGATCTGGCCGTTCTCCAGGGCGGGTTCGTACAGCTCGCGGTTGGCGACGGACAGGATGCGCGTGCTGTATCCGGCGTCCTTCAGGAGCAGGGAGTACATGTTCGCGAGCAGGTCGCTCTCGGTGAAGCCGGCCGAGCCGATCACGAGGTGCTTGCTGTCGCCCGGCGGCGCGGTCACCGCGCCCTGGTCCTCCAGCGAGGGGCCGCCCGAGCAGCCGCCCGCGAGCAGCGCGACGGCCGCCCCGAGCGGGACGAGGACCCGCGCGCGCAGTCCGCGGTGCGTCCGGCTCATCCGCTCCTCCCCCGGGTCCAGGCCGGCGCGAGCCGCTCGGCGATCTCGAAGAGGCCCTCGACGAGCAGGGCGAACGCGGCGACCAGGACGGCGCCCGCGACGACCTGGGGCGTGCTGGCGAGGTTGAATCCCGCGGTGATGATGCGGCCGAGGCCGCCGCCGCCCGCGAGCGCGGCGATGGTGGCGGTCGCGACGAGCTGCACGGCGGCGATCCGCACCCCGTTCATGATCATGGGCATGGCCAGCGGCGCCTCGACACGGAACAGCATCTGCCGTCCCGTCATGCCCATCCCGCGGGCGGCCTGGACGACGCCGCGGTCGACGCCGCGCATGCCGACGTAGGCGTTGGTGAGCAGCGGGGGCACGGCGAACAGCACCAGGGCGACCACGGTCGGCCCCTCGCCGTACTGCCCGAGCGGGGTGAGCAGGAGCAGCACGAGGACGGCGAACGTGGGGACGGCGCGCCCCACGTTGGAGATGTTGACGGCGAGGGCGCCGCCCTTGCCGAGGTGGCCGAGGACGAGGGCGATCGGCAGGGCGATGAGACAGCTCACCACCAGGCACACCGCCGTCAGGACGAGGTGCTGGGTGAGCCGGTGCCAGATGCCGTCGTCGCCGGCCCAGTGGGCGGAGTCGGCGAGCCAGTCCCAGGCGTCGGTGAGGGTCTTCACGAGCGGCTCGCACGGGTCCAGGGCGTGAGCAGCCGGCCGACTCCGAGCAGCAGCAGGTCCGCGACGACGGCGATCACGACGCAGAGCACCGATGCGGTGAGGACCTGCGCCTTGAAGTAGGTGTTCATCCCCGAGTAGATGAGGTTCCCGAGGCCGCCGTACCCGACGATCGCGCCGACGGTCACGAGCGAGACGGCCGACACCGTGGCGATCCGCAGGCCGGCCATCGCGGCGGGCAGCGCGAGCGGCAGCTCCACGGTGAGGAGCAGCCTGATGGGGCCGTACCCCATGCCGCGGGCGGCCTGCCGGGTCTCCTCGGGGACGGCGCGGAGTCCGGCGAGGATGTTCCGGACGAGCAGGGTGAGGGAGTAGAGCACGAGTCCGGCGACGACGAGCGTCGCGGACAGCCCGTAGGCCGGGAGCAGCAGCGAGAACATGGCCAGGGACGGGATCGTGTAGAGCACGGTCGTGAGCGCGAGCACGGGGCCCGCGGCCCAGTGCCACCGACGGGCCAGAACGGCCAGCGGCACGGCGATGACCAGGGCGATCGCGACGGCGACGGCGGTGATCTGCAGGTGCTGCACCACCGCGTCGAGGAGGATGTGCCGGCGCGTGCCGAGGTACTCGCCGCAGATCCAGTCGTTGCGGGCGAGGCAGTCGTCCGGCGGCGCGGGTCCCGCCGGGAGAGTCACTGCGGTCACTGCCGTCACAGGGGGCACTCGTCCATTGCAGTGGCAGACGCCCGTCCCGGCACGCCGGGTGACCCGTACGGGCGGCGGACGCGCCGGGGCGCGCGCCGCCCTTCGGGGCGACTCGCGGCGGCGGGACTGACGCCGGAGCGCTCGCACTCTAGGTTGTCGCCATGAGCAATCTTGACCGCGAGCCGGTTCCCGCCGTGTGCGGCGGACGGGGCTTCGTCGTGGCGGAACCGGTGCGCGAACTCCTCAGCCCGCGCCGGGTGAGGCTGGGCGGCTCGACCGAGGTCCGGCGGCTGCTGCCGAACCTGGGCCGCCGCATGGTGGGGGCCTGGGCCTTCGTCGACCACTACGGACCCGACGACATCGCCGACGAGCCCGGGATGCAGGTCCCGCCGCACCCCCACATGGGCCTGCAGACCGTGAGCTGGCTGCACGAGGGCGAGGTGCTGCACCGCGACTCGACGGGCAGCCGGCAGACGATCCGGCCGCGCGAGCTGGGCCTGATGACGTCGGGCCGGGCCGTCTCCCACTCCGAGGAGAGCCCGCGGGCGCACGCCCGTTTCCTGCACGGGGCGCAGCTGTGGGTCGCGCTGCCCGACACGCACCGCCACGTCGAGCCGTCGTTCCAGCACCACGCGGAGCTTCCGGTGGTGACGGCGCCCGGCCTGACGGCCACGGTGATCCTGGGTTCCCTGGACGGGGCGGCGTCCCCCGGCACGACGTACACCCCGATCGTCGGCGCGGACCTCGCGCTGACCGCCGGGGCGGACGTCCGTCTCCCCCTCGACGCCGACTTCGAGTACGCGGCCTTGGCCATGTCCGGCGCGGCCGACGTCGACGGCGTCCCGGTGACGCCGGGCTCCATGCTCTACCTCGGCTGCGGCCGCACCGAACTGCCGGTGCGGGCGGGGTCGGACACCGGGCTGATGCTCCTGGGCGGCGAGCCGTTCGAGGAGGAGCTGGTGATGTGGTGGAACTTCATCGGCCGCAACCAGGACGAGATCACGCAGGCGCGGGAGGACTGGACGACGGGGTCGAGGTTCGGCGAGGTGACGGGGTACGACGGGGAGCGGTTGGACGCGCCGGAGCTGCCGCCTGTACCGCTCCGACCGCGAGGCCGTGTGCGCTGAGCGGGTTGTACCCGACATGATCCATGTGCGGTTGCGCGAGCAGTGAGTTGCCTCGCCGGACGCCGGGCCGACGTTCCTGTTCGCGATGCGCCGCGACGGAACCTTCTGCGATCCCGAACCCGCTGCGGCCGGGTGAGGAGTCCAGGTCTGGCGTCGAGCAGGACGACATCTGACCGGCGGACAACCCTTGTCTCACTGCCGATCGAGATCGTCTTCGGGATCGCCGCCTGCCGCCGCATGCTGCGGGCCGACCGTGTATCGGAGGTCCTCGGCCGACGCGATACCTGCCGCGAAGATGCCGAACCGGGTGCAGGCGGAGCCGGCGAGGAGGGACAGTCCTGCGGCGACGGCCGCCGCACGGCTGCGCCGGCCGAGAAGGGCAGCGCCCGTCGCACCTGCGATGGTGAGTGCCTCGGCGCAGCGCAGAAGCGTGCCCGCACGGCCGGACCGATAGGTCTCGGCCACCATGCCTAGGTCGTGTTCGGCAGTCCGGATCGCGACTTGCTCGGACGCGGCGGCCAGCACCGCCGCGCAGGTCGCCGGGGCATTCTCCCCTGTGGGGCCCAGGACGAGAGCCATGCCGGACGCTGCGGCGGTGGCCGATGCGGCGAAGACGTAGGGCAGTTGGCGGTGGGCGCCGTGCCAGGCAGGCACCGCGGTGTCCGCTGCCAGCACTTCGGTGTAGGTGGCGAGCGCGGGGCCGAGCAGGGCTGCGCCGGTGGTCGCCGCCGCGCCGGTGCGGGGTAGCCGCGCGGTGGTGGCGGTCAGTGCGGCGACGCCGGCCGTCGGGCCGTAGGCACTGAGGATCCAGGAGCCGACGCTCATCGGTGAGGTGGGCTTGATGACCCGCAGCATGTTCGGGAAGCGGCTCGGTACACCGAGGTCGTTGACGAGCGCGGCGGCGGACAGGGTGACCGACGCGAGCGAGGACACCTTGAGTGCAGTGGCCGTCCTCCGCCGCCCGGTGCGGTGAGCACCTGCCGCGAGTACCGATCCCGCTCCGGCGAGCCCGCCCAGGAAGAAGTAGCCCGCGATGTCGCGCGCTGCCCAGGACGGGGCTTTGATGATCGGCCTGCCGTAGTACGAGCCGAACTCGGCGCGCGGAACCATGAGTTGCTCGCCGCGGCCCTTACGGCCGCGCCTCCGCGTTCCTGTCAGGCTCATCGCCGTGCCTTACCTCGTAGGAGAGCCGGGGCCGCGAAGGACATCGCGAGACCACCGGCCAGGGACAGTGCAGCGACGCCCGCGTGCTTCCACATGGCGGGAAGGTCCCGGGTCGTGACGACCGGGTCCGGGGGCAACCCGTACACCTCGGGCCGGTCCAGGAGGAGGAAGAACGCTCCGTCGCCGCCGACGCCGTCCTCGGGGTCGTGCCCGTAGAGATGCGCTTCCCGCACCCCCGCCTCGTGCAGTTGGTCGACGCGCATGGCGGCGCGCTCACGCAGTTCGTCGAGCGGACCGAACTGGATGGACTCGGTCGGGCAGGCTTTCGCGCAGGCCGGTTCCTGACCGGCGCCGAGACGGTCGTAGCAGAGGGTGCACTTGAAAGCGCGGCCGTCGGAGGGGCGTTGCTCGATGACGCCGTACGGGCATGCGGGCACGCAGTAGCCGCAGCCGTTGCGGATGTCCTCCTGTACGACGACGGTGCCGAATTCGGTGCGGAAGAGCGATCCAGTGGGACATACGTCGAGGCACGCGGCATGCGTGCAGTGCTTGCACACGTCGGACGACATGAGCCAGCGCATGTCGGAAGCGCTGCCGCTGCTCTGTGTCCCAGCCGAGGATCCGGCACTCGATCCGAGTCTTGTACGGTCCCGTACGGCCGGCGACTTCAAGCACTACAGCGCGTGACCACAGGAGCGGCACCGCCGTCGGCTTCTACGGCTTGAGTACGACCTTGGTCCAGCCGTCCTGGCGATCGTCGAACTTGCGGTACGCCTCCGCTCCCTCGGACAGCGGCAGTTCGTGAGAGACGATGAAAGACGGTTCGGCCCGCCCCTGATGGATGAGGTTGCACAGGTAGCGGTTGTACTGCTTGACGTTGGCCTGTCCGGTGCCCATCCGTTGCCCCTTGAACCAGAACTGCCCGTGGTCGAAGGGCAGTTTCCCCTCCCTCGTCAGCCCTGTAGGGGCGCCGTCGTCCTGCGGCAGGAACACACCCACTACGCCCAGGGCGCCAGTGGCTCGCACGGAAGACACCAGGTCGTTCATCGTGGATTCCGGCGTCTCATTGCCCTGTGGGTCGTGCGCCTGGTAACCCACACACTCGCAGCCCTTGTCGGCGCCGCCCCCGGTCAGCTCCAGGATCCGCTCGACGTGGTCGCCTGCAGAATCGTCCACGGCCGTCGCGCCGGCCTTCTCCGCGAGCCGAAGCCGATCGGGTTGCCGGTCGACCACCATCACCTGGGAAGCCCCACGCAAGCGCGCCGAATAGGCGGCCATGAGCCCGACCGGCCCTGCTCCGTAGATGACGACAGACTCACCGGGTGACACGTCCGCCAGTTCCGTGGCGTGGTAACCAGTGGGGAAGATGTCGGCCAGCATCACGTAGTCGTTCTCACGCTCCGCAGCGTCCTCGGGCAGTACAAGACAGTTGAAGTCGGCCCACGGCACGCGCAGGTACTCGGCCTGGCCGCCCGCGTAGGTGCCCATCTCTGCGAAGCCGTATGCGCCGCCCGGCGTATCGGAGTCCACGGAGAGACAGAACCCGGTGTAGCCGCGCTCGCAATTGGCGCAGAACCCGCAGCCCACATTGAAGGGCAGACACACACGGTCACCGACGCGTACACGGTCGACTCCGTCGCCGACCTCCACGACCTCGCCGAGGTTCTCGTGCCCGAGAATACGGCCCTGCTCCATCGTGGTGCGACCCTCGTACATGTGCAGGTCGGAACCGCAGATGTTGGTGGACGTAATGCGTACCAGAGCATCGGTGGGCCGCTCGATCCTCGCGTCGGGAACGTCGCTGAGCGACACTTCACGAGGTCCTTCGTAGATCAGGGCTTTCATCCTGGTCACCCTCCTTGGCTGTTCATGCGCGCCGGGAAAGTCGGACGCGTGTTGCGTCGGGGCTGGGCCGCGTATACGAAGGCCCGGGGCCCTGGGTACCCGAGGGAGCCGGAGGTAACGCACACATCGAGATGCGCCGCGAGGTGGCGGCTGCTCCCGGTCAGGGAACCTCGCGCAAATACAACGCGCCGCACGTGTGACAGAACGGCATCGCACGTTCTGTACCCCAGGCGTCAGCAGGGAGTTCCGTCTCAGAGAGGTCGATCGACCGACCGCACATCGGTTTCCCTTCTCCGGAACGCACCATGTGCCATTCCTTGATCGTGCTGCCGCCGGGCTCGGTCCTCTCGGCAATGATGCGATGGTTCATCGTCTTCTCCTCTGTGACGAGGGCGCTCCGCCGGCCCTCACGACGGCGGGTACGGGGTCTGCTTCAAAAGCCTGGCCAGGTGAACTGCGTTGGCGGCCACTGTGTGGGTGGTATGCGCCACTTCATCAGGAGTTGCGTCCAGATCTTTGTAGTCGGTCCCGTGCTGGGCTTCGCCGACCCAGTAGGTGACCGCCCCCGGTGCCAGGGAGAAGCCGATGTCGTTGAGCCCCTGGAACAGGTCGGCGCTCACTTTGTGGGCACCATCTTCGTTGCCGACGACGGCCACCGCGGCGACCTTGCCGTACATGAGCGGCCGTCCCTCGGCATCGGTCTCCGACGACTCCGCGTTGAGGCGCTCCAGCACCCGCTGGCAGATGCTGGACGGATGCCCCAGCCAGATGGGCGTGGCCAGTAGCAGGATGTCGGCCTGCAGCACCTTTTCCCGGAGCTGCGGCCAGTCGTCTCCCTCGCCCAGGTCAGTGCCGATGCCTGGCAGGACGGCATAGTCGGCTACCCGTGCCGTAGCGGTCGCGACGTCGAGCTTTTCCAGCTCGCGCAGCACCTGGTCCGAGAGCAGTTGGCTGCTCGAAGAAGTGGGCGAAGAATTGAGGGTGCAGGTCAGGGAAAGGGCGCGCATGGGGTGCTCTCCATGAGAGTTGAGGCCGGGCAGACTTCAGGGTGCTCGGCGAGCGTCAGGGCAGTGACTTCCGCCGACTCAGCGGCTTCCGCACTTCTGCCCAACCATGTTTGCTCATCGATGAGTTGGAGGGCTCAATGTCGGCCGTGAGTGCTCGCTGACGCGCCGCCGAAGAGCCGGGCGACGGCCCTGAACGGGAGCGTGACCACGGTGGCTATCGCGCCGCCGATCGCGCGCAGGACATCAGCAATGGCCTGGAACATCATGGGGTCCTTTCTGAGGGCGCGGCCCGGCTCAGGGCCTGGGACGCTCACCCAGGGCTCTCATAGACACCCGGGGTCTCCCCTGAGCCTGCTCTCAAACCTGCCGCCAGTCGCCGCGCCGGCAACCAGGGAGCGCCCTCAACGTGGGAGGGCATGACTGAGTGCCCAAAGATCTCTACTTCAACCTCACGCGGGGTCCGCACGAATAGAGGGCTCCCGGCCCGCGGAGGTTACACCTGGCGACCGTCCGGCTCGACGTTCGATCGGCCAGACCTCCTCTGACCGTGCGGGCACGGCCGAAGGGCGTCGCCCATCCGTCGCAGGATCCCACGAGCTCGCCTCAGGCGCCGGAGGGAAGACGCGCCGAGCGACGGCGGGCTGACTGGCGCAGGCTGGGAGGTGGCCGACTCGGGGCGAGTGTCCGTGTTGATCCTGGGAACTCGAGAGGCGGTCATCAACCGCCGGGCCGTCGCGGCCGGGTCCGTATCCGCCCGACGACGCCCCGCCCCCCCCCGCTTTTGGAGTGTTCCTTGACTACGACAGACCATGGTGCCCCCGCGCTGACCGACGACGAGGTCAGCCAGCTGGACGCGCACTGGCGCGCGGCCAATTTTCTGGCGGCGGGGCAGATCTATCTCATGTCCAATCCACTGCTGCGCGAGCCGCTGCGCCCCGAGCACATCAAACCGCGCCTTCTGGGCCACTGGGGGACGTCACCCGGCCTGAACCTGATCTACACGCACCTCAACCGCGTGATCAGAGAGAGGGACCTGGACGCGCTGTGCGTGTGGGGGCCGGGGCACGGCGGTCCCGCCGTACTGGCGAACGCGTGGCTGGAAGGCAGCTACAGCGAGATCTACCCGGACGTGAGCCGGGACGAGCCGGGGATGGCACGCCTCTTCAGGCAGTTCTCCTTCCCCGGGGGCGTGCCCAGCCATGTGGCACCGGAGGTCCCGGGCTCCATCCACGAGGGCGGCGAGCTCGGTTACTCGCTGGCCCACGCCTACGGTGCGGCTTTCGACCACCCAAGCCTCCTCGTCGCGTGCGTGGTGGGCGACGGCGAGGCCGAGACCGGCCCGCTGGCCGCCTCGTGGCATTCCGGGAGGTTTCTCGACCCCGTGCACGACGGCGCCGTCCTACCGATCCTGCACCTGAACGGCTACAAGATCGCCAACCCGACGGTGCTCGCCAGGATGCCGCACGACGAGCTCGACGCACTGCTGCGCGGCTACGGACACACCCCGCTGTACGTCGAGGGCGACGATCCGGTCCAGGTCCACCGGGAACTGGCCCGCGCTCTCGACCGGGCGCTCGACCTCGTCACGGACCACCAGCGCACGGCCAGGACGGGCGACGCCGCCGCCCCCGTGCGCTGGCCCATGATCGTGCTGCGTACTCCCAAGGGCTGGACCGGTCCGACAGAGGTCGACGGCCTGCCGGTGGAGAACACCTGGCGGGCCCATCAGGTCCCGCTGCCCGAGGTCCGCGAGAACCCCGACCACCTCGCCGCCCTGGAACACTGGCTGCGCTCATACCGGCCGGAGGAACTCTTCGACGACGAGGGCAGGCCCGGCGCCGAGGTCCTGGCCTGCGTACCCGAGGGCGCCAAACGCCTGGGGTCCACGCCGTACGCCAACGGCGGGCTGCGGCTGCGCGCCCTGCCGCTGCCGCCGCTCGACGCCTTCGCCGTGCCCGTGGACAAGCCCGGCGCCACGCAGCATGCGCCCACCGAAGTGCTCGGCACCCTGCTCGCACGGATCATGGCCGACACGGCCAAGGAACGCACGTTCCGCTTGGTCGGACCGGACGAGACGGCATCGAACCGGCTGCAGGGCGTCTACCGGTCCAGCGGCAAGGCGTGGCAGGAGCGGATCCTGCCCGTCGACGAGCACCTGGATCCGCAGGGCCGTGTGATGGAGGTCCTCTCGGAGCACATGTGCCAGGGCTGGCTGGAGGGTTATCTCCTCACCGGGCGCCACGGCCTGTTCTCCTGCTACGAAGCGTTCGTGCACATCGTCGATTCGATGGTGAACCAGCACATCAAGTGGCTGAAGACGGCACAGGACCTGCCCTGGCGAGCGCCGGTCGCCTCCCTCAACTACCTGCTCACTTCGCACGTCTGGCGCCAGGACCACAACGGCTTCTCGCACCAGGACCCCGGATTCGTCGACCACGTCCTCAACAAGAGTCCGCGCATCGTCCGGGTGTATCTGCCGCCGGACGCGAACACCCTGATCTGCGTGGCCGACCGCGCTTTGCGCAGCCGCGACCACGTGAACGTCCTCGTCGCGGGGAAGAACCCGGGCTTCGACTGGCTCACCCTGGACGGGGCACGCGCCCACTGCGCGCGCGGCGCCGGTGTGTGGGAGTGGGCCGGGTCGGAGCGGGGCAGCGAGCCCGACGTGGTCCTGGCCTGCGCGGGCGACGTGCCCACGCAGGAGGTCCTCGCCGCGGCCAAGCTGCTGCGCCGGCACCTGCCGGAGGTCGCCGTACGGGTCGTCAACGTCGTCGACATGACCACCCTGCTGCCCGTCGACGAGCACCCCCACGGCATGGCGGACGCCGAGTACGACGGGCTGTTCACCCGCGACAAGCCGGTCATCTTCGGCTACCACGGCTACCCGTGGCTCATCCACCGGCTCGCCTACCGGCGAGCGGGCCACGCCAACCTGCACGTGCGCGGCTACAAGGAGTCGGGAACCACGACCACGCCGTTCGACATGGTCGTCCGCAACGACCTCGACCGCTACCGCCTGGTCATGGACGTCATCGACAGGGTGCCCGGCCTCGCGGTGCGCGCGGCACCGACCCGCCGGCGCATGGCCGACGCCCGCACCCGGCATCACGACTGGATCCGCGAGCACGGCACCGACCTTCCCA
>NZ_WWIA01000058.1 GCF_009870065.1 Streptomyces sp. SID5785
GTTGCCGCAGACCTCGCTGGAGCACCAGCGGCGGCGCCGGCCGCGCGAGGTGTCGAGGTAGATCAGCGGGCAGTTGTCGCCCTCGCACTGGCGCAGGGCGCCCCGGGCGGCCGGGTCGGTGAGCAGGTCGACGGCGTCGCGGGCGACGGCCGCGAGGAGGGCCGCGCAGCCGGGCTCGGCGGCGAGCGAACGGATCAGGCTGCCGTCGCCGGCGCGCACCGCGCACAGGGCGGGCGGGGCGGCGCGGGCCAGCAGGTT
>NZ_WWIA01000558.1 GCF_009870065.1 Streptomyces sp. SID5785
GGCCGCGTCCAGGGGTGCGTCGCCCAGCGATCCGGACCGGCCCGCGGCCCCCACGGCCAGCCCGCCCAGCCCGTCCGTCGGCGTCACGAGCGCCACCGGACGGCGCCCCGCCAGATCGGCGGCCACTCGCCCCAGCGGCACGTCGCCGTACGTCTCACACACCGCTATCTCGATGGTCCCGCCGCAGGTCAGTCCGACCGCGAACGCGTCGTCGGCGCCGACCCCGTACACCGCGCGGACCGGGCTGGCGCCGGCGAGCACCTCCTCGGCCGCTGCGCACACCGCCCCCTCCACGCAGCCCCCGGAGACACTCCCGACGATCTGTCCGTCCGCGCCGACCAGCATCGACGTGCCGACGGGGAAGGGGGCCGAGCCGTGCGTCCCGACCACCGTCGCCGTCGCGAAACGGACGCCCGCGGCCTGCCACGCGGCCGCCTGTGCGATCACGTCATCCGTCATGTCCGGCTCCTTCGCCGACCCGGGTGTGCGGAACCTCTTCCCGCAACCTTTCCCGCAACCTCTTGCCAAGAAGATAGTTCAGTGTTGATTATTTTAGCTACTAGATAGATCGACCTGGTGGAGCCACCCAGGACGCGGGCCGCCCCCCCGGCAGCCTTCCCGCCCCGCCCCCGCCCCGAGAGGTCCGGTGCCAGACGGTATGAAACCCACACCCTTCGACTACAGCGCGCCGCGCAGCGTCCCGGAGGCGCTCGCGCTGCTCGCCGACGAGGACCGGGAGCCCAAGGTCGTGGCCGGCGGCCAGTCACTCGTCCCGATGCTCAGCATGCGGCTGGCCCGGCCCGGTCTCCTGGTCGACATCACCCGTATCCCCGAGCTCGGCGCCCTGACCGTCGACGCCTGCGGCGCCCTGCACATCGGCGCCGCCGTCCGCCAGGCACGCGTCGCCGCCGACCCCCGGGTCCGTGCGGACTGGCCGCTGCTCGCCGCCGCCATCGGGCACATCGGCCACCCCCAGATCCGGGCCCGCGGCACCGTCTGCGGCAGCCTCGTCCACCACGACCCGGCCGCCGAACTCCCCACCGCGGCGCTCGCGCTGGACGCCCGGTTCGTCGTCGCGGGGCCCGCCGGCACCCGCACGGTCCGCGCCCAGGACTTCTTCGTGGCCACCTTCCAGACGGCCGTCGAGCCGGACGAACTGCTCACCGAGGTCGTCCTGCCGCCGCGCACCGGCGGCTGGGCCTTCGAGGAACTCGCCCGCCGGCACGGCGACTTCGCGACGGTCGGGGTGGCCGTCCTGCTGGACCGCGGCCACGGCACCCCCGAGCCACCCGGCGTCGTCACCGGCGCACGCGCCGTGTTCTGCGGCGTCGGCAGCGTCCCCGTCCGGCTCCCCGCCGTCGAAGCGGCGCTCACCGGCACCGACGTCGGACCCGCCGCTCTCGACGCCGCGCGGGACGCCGCCCTCGACGGCCTCACCCCGGCCGATGACATCCACGCGAGCGCCACGTACCGCCGCGAGAGCGCGGCCCACCTCCTCGTCCGTGCCTGCACCACCGCTTGGGAGCGCACCCGATGAACCCCCTCACCCCGTCCGGGACGGCCTCACAGGACGCGCAGGGCACGCAGGACGCGCACGACGCACCGGCCGCGTTGCCCGTGCGCATGCCACCGCTCACCGAGACCTCCGGCTGGCACGCGGTCCGGCTCAGCGTGAACGGCGCACCCGTCACCGCCCAGGTCGAATCCCGGCTGCTGCTCAGCGACTTCCTGCGCGACCGGCTCCGCCTCACCGGCACCCATGTCGGCTGCGAGCACGGAGTCTGCGGTGCCTGCACCGTTCTGATCGACGACGTGCCCGCCCGCAGCTGTCTCACCCTCGCCGTCCAGTGCGACGGCGCCGCACTGCGCACCGTCGAGGGACTCGCGCGGGACGGGACCCCGCTCACCCCCGTGCAGCGCGCCTTCCACACCTGCCACGGCATGCAGTGCGGCTTCTGCACCCCTGGCTTCCTGATGACCGCGACCGCCCTCACCGAGCAGCCGGAGCGCCCGACCGGCCCGGAGGTCGCCGACGCCCTCAGCGGCCACCTGTGCCGCTGCACCGGCTACCGCACCATCCGCAGCGCCGTCCGCCAGGCCCTCGACGAGACCTACGGCGCCGACGGCCGGACCGCCGCAGCCCCTGAACCCGAGCGAGGCGAGTGACCCGTGACCGCCACCGAGACCACCACCTGGATCGGCAAGCCCGTCCCGCGCGTCGAGGACGACCGCCTGCTGCGCGGTCAGGGCCGCTACGTCGACGACATCGACCTCCCCGGAGCCGCCGAGGCCGCCGTCCTGCGCAGCCCGCACGCCCACGCCGTCGTCGAGTCCGTCGACGTGAGCGCCGCGCTCCGGCTTCCCGGCGTCCTCGCCGTCCTGACCGGCGCCGACGTCGCCCACATGCCGCCCCTGCTCAACAAGGAGGAGCTGCGCACCCCGCCGCGCCTGGCCGAACTCCTCGCCCCGCGCGTTGCCCTGACCCCGATGCCCCTGCTCGCCACCGACAAGGTCCACTACGCCGGCCAGCCCGTCGCGCTCGTCCTCGCCGACAGCCGCTACCTCGCCGAGGACGCCCTCGAACACATCGAGGTGCGCTACGGCCCCCTGCCGGTCCTCGTCGACCCCGACCGCGCGCTCGACGCCGACGCCCCGCTCCTCCACGCCGGCCTGCCGGACAACACCGCCGTCGCCGTCACCGCCACCGTCGGCACCCCCGACGCCGCGTTCGCCGCCGCGCACACCGTCGTCAGCGAGGAGTTCCGGGCCCACCGCTACGTCGCCTCGCCGATCGAGACCCGGGCCGTCGCCGCCCGCGTCGACCCCTACAGCGGCGAGCTCACCGTCTGGTCCAACACCCAGACCCCGCACCGCGTCCGCGACGCCATCGCGCACACCCTGGGCCGCGACACCGAGAGCGTCCGCGTCATCGCCACCGACGTCGGCGGCGGCTTCGGCCAGAAGGGCATCCTCTACGTCGAGGAGCTCCTCCTCCCGTACGCGGCACAGCAGCTGGACCGGCCCGTCGTGTGGCGCGAGGACCGGGGCGAGAACCTCACCGCCGCCTCGCACGCCCGCGAACAGATCCACCGCATCGAACTCGCCGCCGACGCCGACGGCACCCTCCTCGCCGTCCGCGACCGCATCACCGTCAACTTCGGCGCCTACAACATGACGGGGCTCGTCGTCCCGTACAACTCCCTGTGCCACCTGCTCGGGCCCTACCGGATCCCCCACGTCGACATCGACGTCCTCGGCGTCCTCACCAACACCGCGTTCGCCACGCCCTACCGCGGCGCGGGCCGCCCCGAGGCCGTCTTCGCCATGGAGCGCGCCATGGACCGGCTCGCCGCCCGCCTCGACCTCGACCCGGCCGAACTCCGCGCCCGCAACCTGATCACCCCCGACGCCATGCCGTACACCACCGGCCTCGTCGACCGCTCCGGCAACCCCCAGTCCTACGACTCCGGGGACTTCCCCGAACTGCTGCGCCGGGCCCGCGCGAAGCTCAGGGTCCCCGAGGACCGGCATCACGACGGCAAGCACATCGGCGTCGGCCACGCGATGTACATCGAGGCCACCGGGCTCGGGCCGTTCGAGACCGCGCGCATCGACATCGCCCCCAGCGGCCGGGTCAAGCTCGCGATCGGCACCCCCTCCCAGGGGCAGGGCCACCGCACCTCCATGGCGCAGATCGCCGCCGACGCGCTCGGCGTGCCGCTCGACGTCATCGACGTGGTCGGGGGCGACACCGGGCGCACCCCGTTCGGCGTCGGCACGATCGCCAGCCGCGCCCTCGTCAACGCGGGCAACGCCACGCACCGTGCGGGAAAGCTCGTCCGCGAGAAGGCGCTCGACGCCGCCGCCCGCCGCCTCGGTGTCCCCGTCGCCGAACTCACCCTCACCGACGGCGTCTTCACGACGAAATCCGCCGACGGCCCCACGCTCACCCTCGCCGAACTCACGGGCCGCGCCCCGCTGCCCGGCACCCCCGAACCCACCGACGGACGGCACGGGACGGAACTCAGCGAGACCGTCCACTTCCGCCCGCCCGGCTTCGCCGTCGCCGGCGGCGCGCACGCCGCGGTCGTCGAGGTCGACGAGCACACCGGGGAGCTGGAGATCCTCCAGTACGTCGTCGTCCACGACGCGGGTGTCATCGTCAACCCGCTCATCGCCGAGGGCCAGGTCACCGGTGGCGTCGCCCAGGGCATCGGCGGCGCCCTCTACGAGGAGATGATCTACGGCCCCGACGGCCAGCCCCGCACCGGCACGTACATGGACTACCTGGTCCCGACGTCCTCCGAGATCCCGGACCTCGACATGGACGAGATCCACACGCCGAGTCCGATGAACGACCTCGGCGTCAAGGGCCTCGGTGAGGGCGGCGCCATCGCCCCGCAGGCCGTCCTCGCGAACGCGGTCGAGGACGCGCTGCGCCCCTTCGGCGTCGTCGTCCGCCGCGGCCCCCTGTCACCCGACCGTATCCGCGACCTGATCCGTACCCCCGCCCGCTGACGCACGATGGGATCACTTCGACCATGCAGCTCGACCACACCTTCACCGTGCCCGCCGCCCCCGACGACGCCTGGCGGCTCTTCCACGACCTCGCCCGCGTCGCGCCGTGCATGCCCGGCGCGGTCCTCGACACCCTCGACGGCGACGCCTTCACCGGCCGCGTCAAGGTCAAGGTCGGCGCCGTCCAGATGAGCTATCGCGGCGAGGGCACCGTCACCCGCGACGCCGCCGCCCGCAGCATGCGGCTCGCCCTCACCGGCAGCGAGACCCGCGGCGCGGGCACCGCCTCCGCGACCGTCACCGCGGACCTGGAGCCCGACCCGGCGGGCACCCGCGTACGGGTCCGCACCGACCTCGACATCACCGGCCGGCCCGCGCAGTTCGGACGCGGCATCATGACCGAGGTCGGCGACCGGATCGTCGGCCAGTTCGCGGGACGGCTGGAGGAGCTCCTGAGCGACCCGCAGGGAGCCGCGACGGCCGCACCGGTGGCCGCCGCGGCCACCGAACCGGAGGCCGTGGACCTGGGGGCCGCCGCCCTGCCGGTGCTGGTCCGCAGGGCCGCGGTGCCCGTCGCCGTCGTCCTCGCGGCCGTCGTGCTCGTCCGCCTCCTGGGCCGCCGTGGCCGCTGAACCCGGGAAGCGGAGTCTCGCCCCTCGACCGTGATCGCTTCAGGGGTAATATTTTCAGGGGCGTACGACCTCACGCCCACCCGGAAGGCGTGCGAGGGGACGGGGAGACGGGCATGGCCGAGCGCAGGGCGACGCGGCAGGACGCCGTGGCACAGATCGTGGCGGACTGGGCGCGCGAGCGGCCCGAGCTCGACCCCTCGCCTCTCGAGGTGCTGGCCCGACTGCACCGCTCGTTCCTGCGGTACAACACCCGGCTGAACGCCTCGATAGAGCAGCACGGCCTGTCCGTCGCCGGGTTCGACGTCCTGACCGCGCTGCGCCGGGCCGGCGCGCCGTACCGCCTCACCGCGGGCCGGCTCGCCGACTCCGGGCTCGTCTCCTCCGCCGGCGTCACCCTGCGCATGGACCGGCTCGAGAAGGACGGCCTCATCGTGCGCGAGCGGGACGCCGACGACCGGCGCGTCGTCTACTCCCGGCTCACCGACGAGGGCCTGGCCAAGGTCGACACGGTCTTCGCCGAACACCTCGAGAACGAGAGCGGGATGCTCGCCGGCCTCTCCCCGTCCGAGCGCCGCCAGCTGGCCCGGCTGCTCGGCAAGCTCGAGCGCTCGATCGTCGACGCGGACGAGCGGGACCGGCCCGGCTCCTGAGCCGGGCTCACTCCCACAGCGTGCTCGGCGCGGCCCGGCGCACGACGGGTGCGATCTCCTCCGCGAACCGGTGCAGCGTCTCCGTCTGCTCGGACGTGCCCTGACCGAACGTGTCGACGGTCACCGACTGCAGGTCGTGCCCGTAGACCTCGTGGTAGCCGAGGATCTTGTCGATGATCTGCTGCGGTGAGCCGATCAGCTGCGGTCCGTCCGCGATCGCGTCCTCGATCGTGCGGAACGGCGTGTTGTAACCCGCCTTCCCGGCCAGCGCCGGCCGGAAGGTCTGCGCCACCTTCGCCTCGTACAGCTCCTTGTAGCGTGCGACCGCCTGCTCGTGCGTGTCCGCGATCAGCAGCCCACCGGACCCGGCCGCCACGTGGGCGCGCGCCGGATCGTGCCCGTACGCCGCGAACCGCTCCCGGTAGTGGTCGATGAGCCGCGCGTAGGCGGCCCGCGGCTGGATCGCGTTCGCCGTGAACAGCGGATCCCCGTGCCGGGCCGCCAGCTCCGGTGAGTTGAGCGAGGTGGCCGAGCCGTGCCAGACGCGGGGGAGTCCCGCGTACGGGCGCGGGACGGTCGTCACGCCCTTGAGCGGCGGCCGGAACTCGCCCTCCCAGTCGACGCCCTCCTCCGTCCACAGCCGGCGCAGCAGCTCGTACTTCTCCTCCTGGAGGTCCCACTGCCGCGCCTCGTCGAGCCCGAACAGATCGAAGTGGCCCGCCTCCGCGCCCTTGCCGATGACCAGCTCGACGCGCCCGCGCGACAGTTGGTCGAGGGTCGCGTAGTCCTCCGCGACCCGCACCGGATCCAGGATCGCGACGACGGTGACGCCCGTCAGGAGGCGGATCCGGGTCGTGCGGGCCGCGAGCGCGCCGAGCAGGACGGTCGGGCTCGACGACAGGAACGCTCCGGCGTGCCGCTCGCCGATCGCGTAGGCGTCGTACCCGAGCCGCTCGGCGGCGGCGCCGACCTCGACGACCTGGGCCAACCGGTCGGCGGCCGTGGGGAGTTCACCGGACAGCGGATGCGGCGCGTGCCCGATGATGGACAGAACCTGAAACTTCATGCGTCCAGCCTCGCGCCGGGGCGTTGCGGCCGTGTGTACGCGGCATGGCAGCGGCCCCGCCCACGAGGGGGCGGGGCCGCTGCCATGCGGGGCCGCTGCCGTGCGGGCCGTCGTCCTACTTGTCGTCCAGGACCTTCTGGACCTTGCCGCGCACCTCGTCCGAGGCGAGGCCGCGGATGGTCAGGGTCGTGCGGCGGCGCAGCACGTCGTCCGGCGTCTCGGCCCACTCGTGGTCGCGCGCGTACACGACCTGCGCCATGATCTCCGGCGCGTCGGGGTGGATCCGCTCGGACAGCTCCGGGTTCTCGTTGGCCAGTCGCGCGATGTCGAAGGCGAGCGAACCGTAGTGCGTCGCCAGGTGCTTGGCCGTGTCGGCGGCCATGCGCGGGCCGGGCGCCGGGTTGTCGACCAGGAGGCGGTGCGCGACGGCGCGCGGGTTGGCGACGCCCGGCAGCGGCAGCCGCTTCGGCAGGTCCTTGATCGGCTCGAAGTCGTCGCCGAGCGGGTGCCCGGGCAGCGACTCCAGCTTCTGCATGACGGTACGGCCGATGTGCCGGAACGTCGTCCACTTGCCGCCCGCGACGGACAGCATCCCGCCGCTGCCCTCGGTGACGACCGTCTCCCGCTTGGCCTTCGACGTGTCGCCCGGACCGCCGGGCAGCACGCGCAGACCGGCGAACGCGTACGTCATCAGCTCGCGCTCGAGCTGCTGGTCGCGGACCGAGAAGGCGGCCTCGTCGAGGATCTGCTCGATGTCCTTCTCCGTGACGGAGACGTCGGCCGGGTCGCCCTCGTACTCCTCGTCGGTCGTGCCGAGCAGCAGCATGTCCTCCCACGGGAGGGCGAAGGTGATGCGGTACTTGTCGATCGGGGTGGCGAGCGCGGCCTTCCAGGGGGAGGTCCGCTTCATGACGAGGTGCGCACCCTTGGACAGGCGGATGGACGGCGCCGCGTTCGGGTCCTCCATCCGGCGCAGGTGGTCGACCCACGGGCCCGTCGCGTTCAGCACGAGCCGGGCGCCGACCCCGAACTCCGTGCCGTCCGTGCGGTCCTTGAGCTCCGCGCCCGTGACCCGGCCCCGCGTGAAGCGCAGGCCCGTGACCTCGGCGTGGTTGAGCACCACGGCGCCGGCGTCGACGGCCGCGCGGACCGTCATGAGCGCCATGCGCGCGTCGTTCATCTGGTCGTCGCCGTAGACCGCGACGGCCTTGAGGTTCTCGGTGCGCAGCTCGGGCACGTCCTGCTGCGCCTTGGCGGGGGAGAGGAGGTGGCCGACGCCGTCGCCGAAGGCGGACAGCGCCGAGTAGGCGAAGACGCCCGCGCCCAGCTTGGCGGCGCCGTGCGGACCGCCCTTGTAGACGGGCAGGTAGAAGGTGAGCGGGTTCGCGAGGTGCGGGGCCACGTTCCGGGACACCGCACGCCGCTCGAAGTGGTTCTCCGCGACCAGCTTCACCGCGCCGGTCTGCAGGTAGCGCAGGCCGCCGTGGAGCAGCTTCGAGGACGCGGAGGACGTGGCGCCGGCGAAGTCGCCGGCGTCGACCAGGGCCACCCTGAGACCGGACTGCGCCGCGTGCCAGGCAGTGGAGATGCCCAGGATGCCGCCGCCGATGACCAGGAGGTCGTACGTCGCCTTGGAAAGCTGCTCGCGGGTCTCGGCGCGGCCCGGGTGGGAGCCGGCGACCGGGTGCGTTCCGAGGGCAGGCACGGTCTGCAGGGTGGACTGGGTACTCATGGTGGGGTGTTACTCCTCGACAGAGCTGTCTTCGAGCCAGCCCATGGACCGTTCGACGGCCTTGAGCCAGCTCTTGTACTCGCGGTCACGGACGTCTGCGTCCATGTGCGGGGTCCACTCGGCGGCCCGGCGCCAGTTGGCACGCAGGTCGTCGGTGCTGGACCAGAAGCCGACGGCGAGACCGGCGGCGTAGGCGGCGCCGAGGCAGGTCGTCTCGGCCACCATCGGACGCACGACGGGCGCGTCCAGGAAGTCCGAGAGGGTCTGCATCAGCAGGTTGTTGGAGGTCATGCCGCCGTCGACCTTGAGCGCGGTGAGCTCGACGCCGGAGTCCTTCGTCATGGCGTCGGTGATCTCGCGGGTCTGCCAGGCGGTGGCCTCGAGCACGGCGCGGGCGATGTGCGCCTTGGTGACGTAGCGGGTCAGGCCCGCGATGACACCGCGCGCGTCCGAGCGCCAGTAGGGGGCGAACAGGCCGGAGAAGGCGGGCACGAAGTACGCGCCGCCGTTGTCCTCGACCGAGGACGCGAGCGTCTCGATCTCGGCGGCCGACTTGATCAGGCCCATCTGGTCGCGCATCCACTGCACCAGCGAACCGGTGACGGCGATCGAGCCCTCGAGGGCGTAGACCGGCTTCTGGTCGCCGATCTGGTAGCCGACCGTGGTCAGCAGGCCCGAGTACGAGTTGATGGCCTTGTCACCGGTGTTCATCAGCATGAAGGTGCCGGTGCCGTACGTGGACTTGGCCTCGCCCTCGGCGAAACAGGTCTGGCCGAACAGGGCCGCCTGCTGGTCGCCGAGCGCCGAGGCGACCGGGATACCGCCGAGCACGTCGCCCAGCGAGCCGCCGGTGACCTCCCCGTAGACCTCGGCGGAGGAGCGGATCTCGGGCAGCATCGACATCGGGACGCCGATGGAGGAGCAGATGCGCTCGTCCCACTGCATCTCGTGCAGGTTCATCAGGAGGGTGCGGGAGGCGTTGGTGACGTCGGTGACGTGCCGGCCGCCGTTCACCCCGCCCGTCAGGTTCCAGATGACCCAGGTGTCCATCGTGCCGAAGAGGATCTCGCCGCGCTCGGCGCGCTCGCGCAGGCCCTCGACGTTGTCGAGCAGCCAGCGGGCCTTGGGACCGGCGAAGTAGGACGCGAGCGGAAGACCGGTCTCGCGGCGGAAACGGTCCTGCCCGACGTTGCGCCCGAGCTCCTTGCACAGGGCGTCGGTGCGGGTGTCCTGCCAGACGATGGCGTTGTGGACGGGCTCACCGGTGTTCTTGTCCCAGAGCAGCGTGGTCTCGCGCTGGTTGGTGATGCCGATGGCCTTGATGTCGTCGCGCGTGATGCCGGCCTTGGTGATGGCCCCGGCGACGACCTCCTGCACGTTCGCCCAGATCTCGTTGGCGTCGTGCTCGACCCAGCCCGGCTTCGGGAAGATCTGCTCGTGCTCCTTCTGGTCGACCGAGACGATCCGGCCGTCCTTGTCGAAGACGATGCAGCGGCTGGAGGTGGTGCCCTGGTCGATGGCCGCGATGAACGGACCTGCGGTGTGTGCGTCGGTCACGGTGTCTCCTGGTGATGCGTGCGGTGTCGGTGTCGGTGGCGTCGCTCGGGGCGGCTGTCAGAACAGCTTGTAGATGACTCCGGCGAGCGCGCCGCCGATGAGCGGACCCGCCACCGGGATCCACGCGTACGACCAGTCCGAACCGCCCTTGTTGGGGAGCGGGAGCAGCGAGTGGACGATGCGCGGGCCGAGGTCGCGGACCGGGTTGATCGCGTAGCCCGTGGGGCCACCGAGCGAGAGACCGATACCGACGACGACCAGGGCGGTGATCAGCGCGCCGAGCACCCCGAGACCGTTCCCCCCGTCGTTGAGTCCCTGCGTGAGGATCGCGAGCACCAGCACGACGGTGGCGATGATCTCCGTGACCAGGTTCTGCGCGGCGTTCCGGATCTCCGGGCCGGTGGAGAAGATGCCGAGCACCGGGCCGGCCTTCGGGGCCGCCTTCGGGTCGACCATGCCTTCGTCCACGTCACCCAGGTGCGCCTTGAGCACGTCGGGGTCGGTCAGGTGCGCCTTGAACTGGCCGTAGTAGGTCAGCCAGACCAGCACCGCGCCGATCATGGCGCCGAGCAGCTCCGAGGCCAGGTAGAGCGGCACGTCGCTCCACTTGGTGCCGCCCTCGATCGCGAGACCGATCGTGACGGCGGGGTTGAGGTGGGCGCCGGAGACGCCGCCCGCCAGGTAGGCGCCGGTCAGGACCGCGAAACCCCACCCGAAGGTGATGGCGAGCCAGCCGGCGTTCTGCGCCTTGGAGCGCTTGAGCGTGACGGCGGCGCACACGCCACCGCCCAGCAGGATGAGTACGGCGGTACCGATGGTCTCGCCGAGGAAGATGTCGTGGCTGGACACCCGCGACTCCTTTGTCCTTCGTCCAGGGGAATACCCGAGTTGCGAACCCCCGGGTCCCTTTCCGGTGGTCCGAGCCCCCGTTGCGGGGGGCGGGTCCGGCCTGGCCTGTCCACACTCTAGCGCGTATTGCCGGTAGGTGTTCGACAATGCCGACCGATGGACGCGAGTCTGTCTCTGGGGTTACGGACTCGTCAAGGGTTCTGTTATCGAAAGCACGATCGTTATTGATCGTTCGGGGCTATCGGTCGCTGTGCGTTCCGGGCGTCCACCGATGGTCGCGCGGATGACTGTCCCCTGCACCCTGAAACGGCGAAACGGAACGGCGAGAGCCCCGCACGCGGGCGGGGCTCTCGGGAGGGCGGGGGTGAAGGCGGCAGGTCAGAAGCGGCTGGCGCCGAGGTCCCTGGAGACGGCGCGGGCGCAGTCGCGCACCGCGGCGATCAGCTCGGGGCGCAGCTCGTCCTTGGCGTCCGCCCGGCACACCCGCTCCACCGCGCCGGTCACGCCGACCGCGCCCACCGGCATCCGGTGCCGGTCGTGGATCGGCGCCGCCACCGACGCCACGC
>NZ_WWIA01000559.1 GCF_009870065.1 Streptomyces sp. SID5785
TCTTCGGCGGCGGACCCCACGAGTGCCCCGGACAGGACATCGGGCGCGCCATCGCCGACATCGGTGTCGACGCGTTCCTCATGCGTCTGCCCGACGCCGAACTCTCGGTGGACGAGAGCGAGTTGCGCTGGCGCTCGACGATCCTGTCGCAGCACCTGGTCGCGCTCCCGGTCGGCTTCACGCCGCGCCCGCAGCAGGACGTCGTGTCCGTGCCGAGCATGTCGCCGCCGCAGCGTGCGGACTGGCAGGTGTCGTCGCCGAACGCGGGCGGCCCCGCCGTTCCCGGCGCCGCGGTCCCGCCGCAGCCGGGCCCGGCCCCGGCCGCACCGACCGCCCCGCAGGGCGTGGCCCCGCAGCAGGAGAGGCTCGGTGCGTGGCAGCGGTTCCTGCGCTGGTGGCGCGGCTACTGAGCCGGATCGCGCGGCTCAGTCCGCCGCCCAGCTCGCGTACGAGGTCCAGGCCGCGAGCTCCCGGCCGCTCTCGAAGCGGTGCTCGCGGCCCGTCACCGGGTCGCGGAACTCCAGCGTGCGCGCCAGCAGTTGGAGCGGTCTCCGGAAGTCGTCGGGGGCGGTCGGCGGTGCCACCTCGGGGTAGAGCGGATCCCCGAGGATCGGCAGGCCGAGACGGTTCATGTGGACGCGCAGCTGATGGGTGCGGCCGGTGTGCGGGGTGAGCCGGTAGCGGCCGAGCGGGCCGCGCAGGCCGTCCAGGCGGACACCGCTCTCCGCGTTGGGCTCGCCGTCCGGGACCTCCCGGGCGGCGAGCACCCCGCGCTCCTTCACGATCCGGCTGCGGACCGTGACGGGCAGCTCGACCGCGGGATCGTGCACCGCCACCGCCTCGTACTCCTTGCGCACCAGCCGGTCGCGGAACAGGGTCTGGTAGCGCCCGCGCTCCTCGGGACGTACGACGAAGAGCACGAGGCCCGCGGTCAGCCGGTCGAGCCGGTGCGCGGGGCCCAGCTGCGGGAGACCGAGATCCCGGCGCAGACGGGCCAGGGCCGTTTCCCGGACGTGGCTGCCGCGCGGGGTCGTGGCGAGGAAGTGCGGCTTGTCGGCGATGACGACGTGTTCGTCGCGGTGGACGATCTCGACGGGGAACGGCACGGGGTGCTCGGGGCGCAGGTCGCGATGGAACCAGACGTGCGCGCCGGGCTCGTACGGGTCACCGGGGTGGACCGGGGTCCCGTCGGTCCGCACGATCCGCCCCGCGGCGAGCATCGGGTCGATCACCTCGGCGCCGGCGGCGAGCCGCTCCACGAGGTGGTCCCGCACCGTCGGCCACGGGCCCTCGACGGGGAGCCGGACGCGGACGGGGTCGATGCCGTCGCGCTGGGGGAGCGGCGCGGTGGGGGTGCGGGGTCTTCGGCGGGTCACGGGGCAACGGTACGGGTGGCTCCGCCGGGGTGTGCGCCGTCGTGGTGGTTCGCGCGGGTCCCCGCGCCCCTGGAGGGCACACTTCGTGCGGCTCCAGGGGCGCGGCTGCCCGCGTCGGGGGAAGCCTTACGCGGGGGTCGACTCCTGCTCGGCCTCCACCTGGGCGTTCCAGTCGCGCTTCGAGGCCTGCCAGCCGTCCTCGTTGTGGCCGAGGCGCCAGTAGCCGGAGATCGACAGCTGCTCGCGGGGGATCGCACGGTCGATGCGCAGGTGGCGGCGGAGCTCCTTCACGAAGCCGGCCTCGCCGTGCACGAACACGTGCGGGCGGCCCTGCGGGAAGTCGAGCCCGGTGACCGCGGCGATCAGGTCCTGCCCGACCGGGCGGCCCGCGCGGTGCAGCCACGTGATCTCGACCGGGGAGTCGATCTTCTGCTGCTCGTCCGCGCTCTCGATCTCGATGAACGCGTGCACCCGGGACCCCGCGGGCAGCGCCTCCAGCGCGGCGGCGATCGCCGGCAGGGCGCTCTCGTCACCGGCGAGCAGGTGCCAGTCGGCGGTGGTGTCCGGGCGGTAGGCGCCGCCCGGACCCATGAAGTACAGCTGCGCGCCCGGCCGGACGGCCGCCGCCCAGGGGCCGGCGAGGCCCTCGTCCCCGTGCACGACGAAGTCGAGGGTCAGCTCGCGCGCCGTCGGGTCCCAGGCGCGCACCGTGTACGTCCGTGTCACGGGCCACTGCTCGCGCGGCAGCTCCTCGCGGATGCGCTCCATGTCGAACGGCTCCGCGTAGCGCACGTCGGGTGACGGGGCGAAGAGCAGTTTGACGTAGTGGTCCGTGTACTCCAGCTCGTCCGGGAAGTCCGCGAGGCCGTCCCCGCCGAGCACCACCCGCTGCATGTGGGGCGTGAGGCGCTCGGTGCGCACCACGTGTGCGGAGCGGGGCTTGCGGGGCTTGCGTGCGGGGCGCTCGGCCATGTGCGGTCTCCTCGGTCACCACGTACTTAGGTATGCCTAAGTTAGCACTTCACTCCTGGTGCGTGGAGAGCGTGGTGAGGAGGCGGTGCAGGGAGCCGCCCAGCCCCCAGCGCTCGCCCAGCCGCTCGACCGCGGCGGGGTCGCGCGGCGCGTGCGGCAGTGCCGTGTCCACGTCGGGCAGCGGGACGTCGTCGGCGACCCGGACCACCTTGGGCGCCACCGCGATGTACGGTCGCGCCTCGTCGAGCCGCTTGCGCTGGGTCGGGGTCAGCTTCGCCTTCGGGTCGTCGACCGCGGCCATGATCCCGGCCAGGTCGCCGAACTGGGCGAGCAGCTTCGCCGCGGTCTTCTCGCCGACGCCGGGCACCCCCGGCAGGCCGTCGCTCGGGTCGCCGCGCAGCAGGGCCATGTCCACGTACCCCGGGCCGTCCACCGCGTACTTCTCGCGCAGGAAGGCCTCGTCGGTGACCTGGAGCGTGCCGACGCCCTTGATCGGGTAGAGCACCCGGCGCCCGCGCCCGTCGTCCACGAGCTGGAAGAGGTCGCGGTCGCCCGTGACGATGTCGACCGGGCCGCTCGCGCGGGCCGTGAACGTGCCGATCACGTCGTCCGCCTCGTAGCCCTCGACGCCCACGCGTGCGATGCCCACCGCGTCGAGCACGTCCTCGATGACGGGCACCTGCGGGGACAGCGTGTCGGGCACCTCCTCCTCGTCCGGGGTGCCGGCCGGGGTCTCCTCGGCGACGCGGTGCGCCTTGTACGACGGGATCAGGTCGACGCGCCACTGCGGGCGCCAGTCCGCGTCCATGCACGCCACCAGGTGGGTGGGGCGGTGGTCGTGGACGAGCCGGGTGATGAATTCGAGCAGCCCGCGCACCGCGTTGACCGGGGTGCCGTCCGGGGCCTTGACGGAGTCCGGCACTCCGAAGTAGGCGCGGAAGTACAGGGACGCGGTGTCGAGCAGCATCAGGCGCTGGGGTGCGGAGTTCTCCTGGGTCACCCTCCGCATCATGCCCCACCGCACTGACAGTGACCGGTTGTGCCGAATCCGTGCAGAGACGTGGACGGAATGTGAACTGGACCACTCTTCTGTTTGATCTGCATAAGCCGGGGCAGGCGCCGACCCGGAGCGGACCCGGTCCCGTTTTCAACTTCTGGCCGAAAAGTCAGGGGTCACGGAAACCAGGCGCACCGGTCAGGCGGGCCGACCCCGCACCGCTCCACGGCCCGCCGGCGGGGGAGGCGGGCCGTCTTGGTTCGACCCGAGAGGTGTATGTGTCCAGGCTTGAAGCCGAAGACCTGTACAAGGTGTTCGGCAGACGACCCGATGAGGCGGTGGAGAAACTCCGCCGCGGAGCCGACCGCGAGGAACTGCGCGCCGACGGCACCACCGCTGCCGTGATCGACGCGTCCTTCACCGTCGAGCCCGGGCAGATCTTCGTCGTCATGGGTCTGTCGGGATCCGGCAAGTCCACCCTTCTGCGGATGCTGAACGGACTTCTGGAGCCCACGGCCGGGCATGTCCGGTTCGACGGACAGGATCTGACGCAGTTGTCCGCGCGCGAGCTGCGGGAGGTGCGCTCCAAGAAGGTCAGCATGGTCTTCCAGCACTTCGCGCTCTTCCCGCACCGCTCCGTCCTGGAGAACGCGGCGTACGGGCTCGAGGTGCAGGGCGTCCCGCGCGAGAAGCGCGAGAAGCAGGCCCACGAGGCGCTCGAGCTGGCCGGTCTGAAGGGCTGGGAGAAGTCCTTCCCCGACGAGCTGTCCGGCGGCATGCAGCAGCGTGTGGGCCTGGCCCGCGCGCTGGCCACCGACGCCGACCTGCTGCTCATGGACGAGTCGTTCAGCGCGCTCGACCCGCTGATCCGGCGTGACATGCAGGACCAGCTCCTGGAGCTGCAGAAGACCCTGAAGAAGACCATCGTCTTCATCACGCACGACCTCAACGAGGCCATGCGGCTGGGCGACAGCATCGCTGTCATGCGCGACGGCCGCATCGTCCAGATAGGCACCGCCGAGGACATCCTCGTCACGCCGGCCAACGACTACGTCGCGTCCTTCACCCAGGACGTCGACCGGTCGCGGGTGCTCACCGCGGGCGCCATCATGGGTGACCCCGAGAAGGGCTACGACCCGTCCGAGGCCCCGGCCACGGTCAGCGTCGACACCCCGATCATCGAGCTGTTCACGCCGTGCTCCACGAGCGGCGTCGCCGTCGCCGTGACCGGCGAGGACGGCGAGCTCGTCGGCGTCGTGCCGCGGGCCCGGCTGCTCGCCGTGCTCGGCGAGCCCATGAAGTCGGTGGAGGGCGACGGCGCGGGCGCGAGCCTCGTCAAGGAGTCCACGGACGCGCAGGACGCACAGGACACGAAGGACGCAGTCCCGACGCCGCGCGGCGACGGCGACGGCCCGGTGGAGAAGGTGAACGCCGGTGCCTAGGATCCCCTTCGGCGACTGGGTCAACGACGTCGTGGAGTGGCTGCTCCACCACGTGTCGTGGCTCTTCGACTTCTTCAAGACCGTCTTCGACGGCATCTACAACGGCCTGACCGACGTGCTGCAGGCCCCCGAGCCGCTGCTGCTCGCCGGCATCTTCGCCGTCATCGCCTTCTGGCTGCGCGGCACCGTCGCGGGCGTGCTGACGTTCGTCGGGTTCTGGTTCATCCAGAACCTGGAACTGTGGGACGACGCGATGATGACGCTGTCGCTCGTCCTCGTGTCGACGCTGATCGCGCTCGTCATCGGCGTGCCCCTGGGTATCTGGGCGGCCCGCTCGAACCGGGTCAGCGGCCTGTTCCGGCCGGTCCTCGACCTGATGCAGACGCTGCCGGCGATGGTCTACCTCATCCCGGCCATCCTGTTCTTCGGTTCCGGCGCCCCCGCCGGCATCGTCGCGACCCTGATCTTCGCCGTGCCCCCGGGCGTGCGCATGACCGAGCTGGGCATCCGGCAGGTCGACGCGGAACTGGTCGAGGCGGCCGAGGCGTTCGGCACGACCCCGCGCAACACCCTGCTGCGGGTCCAGCTGCCGCTCGCCCTGCCGACGATCATGGCCGGTGTCAACCAGGTCATCATGCTCGGTCTGTCCATGGCCGCCATCGCGGGCATGGTCGGCACCGACGGTCTCGGTGGCGCGGTCAACGAGGCCATCGGCCAGCTGAACGTCGGCCTCGGCGCCGAGTCCGGCATCGCGATCGTCATCCTGGCGATCTACCTGGACCGCATGACCAGCTCGCTCGGCCAGCAGGTCTCCCCGCTCGGCCGCCGCGCGCTCGCCAAGCTGCGCTCCGCGCAGGGCCTGAAGATCTGGTCCTACCGGCCGCGCCCCGCGGTCGCCATGGTCGGCGTCGTGATCCTCGCGCTCGTCGCGGGCGGCATGGGCGTCTTCGGCGGCAGCTCCTCCTCGACGGCCTCGGACGACGCGACGAACGTCGGCCACGGCAAGAAGATCACCATCGGCTACATCCCGTGGGACGAGGGCGTCGCCTCCACCTTCCTGTGGAAGGAGATCCTGGAGCAGCGCGGCTTCGAGGTCGAGGCCAAGCAGTTCGACGCCGGACCGCTCTACACGTCCATGGCCCAGGGCAGCGTCGACTTCGAGACGGACTCCTGGCTGCCGACCACGCACGCCGAGTACTGGAAGAAGTACGGCAAGGACCTGGAGGATCTCGGTTCCTGGTACGGGCCGACCTCGCTCGAGCTGACCGTGCCCGCCTACATGAAGGGCATCGACTCGCTCGAGGACCTCAAGGGCCAGGGCGACAAGTTCGGCGGCAAGATCACGGGCATCGAGGCCAGCGCCGGTGAGACCGGGCTGCTGAAGTCGAAGATCCTCAAGGCGTACGGCCTCGACAAGGAGTACAAGGTCGTCGACAGCTCCACGCCGGCGATGCTGGCCGAGCTGAAGCGCGCCTACGCCAAGAAGCAGCCCATCGTGGTTCCGCTGTGGTCGCCGCACTGGGCGTACAACGACTTCAAGCTCAAGAAGCTGAAGGACCCGAAGGGCGCCTGGGGCAAGGGCGACGGGGTGCACTCGCTGGCCCGCAAGGGCTTCGGCTCGGAGTTCCCCGAGGTCGACAAGTGGCTCAAGGACTTCAAGATGAGCGAGAAGCAGCTCACGAGTCTCGAGGCCGAGATCAACAAGGCGGGCAAGGGCAAGCAGCAGGACGCCGTCAAGACCTGGCTCCAGCAGAAGGAGAACAAGGGTCTGGCCGACAAGCTCGCCCCGGTCAAGAAGCAGTCCACGCCGGCCGAGGCCAAGAACCCGGTGAACGTCGCCTGGTTCCCCTGGGACGAGGACGTCGCGGTCACGTACCTGTGGAAGAACGTCCTGGAGAAGCGCGGCTACAAGCTGAACCTCAAGCAGATGGACGTCGGCCCGGTCTACACCGGACTCGCCAGCGGTGACCTCGACGTCAACTTCGACGCCTGGCTGCCGTACGCGCAGAAGAACTACTGGGACAAGAGCAAGAAGAACCTCGTGGACCTGGGCAGCTGGTACAGCCCGACGTCCCTCGAGGTCGCCGTCCCGAAGTACGTCAAGGGCGTCAAGTCCCTCGAGGACCTCAAGGGCAAGGGCAAGACCTTCGACGGGAAGATCATCGGGATCGAGCCGGGCACCGGCGAGATGAACCTCCTCAAGAAGGAGGTGCTCCCCGGTTACGGCCTGGACAAGGAGTACAAGGTCGTCGACGGCTCCACGCCGGCGATGCTCGCCGAGCTCAAGCGGTCCTACGCCAAGAAGGAGCCGATCGCGGTCGTGCTCTGGTCGCCGCACTGGGCGTACAGCGACTACGACCTGAACAAGCTGGCCGACCCGAAGAAGAAGTTCGGTGAGGGCAACACCATCCGGACGATCGCCAACAAGTCGTTCCCGGGCAAGTTCCCGCAGCTCACGAAGTGGTTCAAGGACTTCAAGCTGAGCGAGGACGAACTGGGATCCCTGGAGGCCGAGATCAAGAACGGCGGACAGGGCCACGAGGAGGAGGCAGTCGCCACCTGGCTCAAGTCCCACCAGGACGTCGCGGAGCGGATGACCGCTTCCTGACCTGATCCGGACGGTCCCCGAAGGGTGGCCACGGCGCGGTGGAACCCCGCGCCGTGGCCACCCTTCCGTGCGTCCCGGCCCGCTCCCGGGATGCTCTGGTGCGCCCCCGGTGCACCGCGCGGCTTCACCCGCTCACATGAAACTGTTTGACGAACATGCGTAGGGTGCATGCAGACGAACAGCGCGACCAGGGCAGCGGGAGGGAGCGGATGTCATGGATGTGTACGACGAGTACAAGGAGACACTGCGGGTGGGCGCAGCCGTCCGGCGCCGCCGGCGCTCCCTGGAGCTGACCCTGGCCACCGTCGCGGAGCGCAGCGGCCTGTCCGTGCCGTTCCTCAGCCAGGTGGAGAACGAGCGGGCCAGGCCCAGCCGCCGCTCGCTGGAGAAGGTCGCCGACGCCCTCGGCACCACCGCCGTCGAGCTGCTCGCCGCGGCCGACCCCGCCCGCAGCGTCGACCTGGTGCGCGCCGACGACTCCTCGGTCGAGGAGGGCGCCCCGGACCCCGTCGTGCGGAACCTGGTGCGCGGGCACCACCAGATGCACGCCCAGGAGTTCGTGGGGGACCACGACCCCGGCCGCGAGTTCCAGCTGCGCAACGACGTCCTGATGCACGTCACCGAGGGCGCCGTCGAGGTCGAGGCCGACGGGCGCGCCTACCGCCTGGTGCGCGGTGACACCCTGTACCTGACCGGTGGCGTGCGGCACCGGTGGCGGGCGACCGTGCCGGAGACCCGGGTGCTCGTGGTGGCCGTCGCCGAGCACATCGACGCGGTCGACGAGCCGGGCCCGAAGTAGCCGCCCGTGCGTGTCGTGTCCCTGGTGCCGTCGCTGACCGAGGCCGTCGCCGTCACCCTGCCCGGGGTCCTCGTCGGCGCGACCGACTGGTGCACCCACCCCGCGGACCTCGGCGTCGCGCGGATCGGCGGCACCAAGAACCCGGACGTCCCGGCGATCGTGACCCTCGCCCCGGACCTCGTCGTGGCCAACGAGGAGGAGAACCGCGAGCCCGATCTCGCGGCCCTGCGCGCGGCCGGGGTGCCCGTCCTCGAGACCGTGATCCGCACCCTGCCCCAGGCGCTCACCGAGCTCGACCGGGTGCTCGGGGCGTGCGGGGCGCGCTCGCGACCCCGCTGGCTCGACGAGGCCGAGGCCGCCTGGTCCGCGCCGCCCCGCTCCGCGCCGCGGCTGCGGGCCGTCGTCCCGGTCTGGCGGCGGCCCTGGATGGTGCTCGGCCGTGACACGTTCGCCGGGGACCTCCTGGACCGGCTGGGCGTCGAGAACGTCTACGCGCACCACGCCGAGCGCTATCCCCGCATCCCCCTCGACAGCCTGCGCGCCGTGGAGAAGGACCTCGTGGTGCTCCCCGACGAGCCGTACGCCTTCACGGCCGACGACGGCCCCGAGGCCTTCGAGACCCCCGCCGCCCTCGTCGACGGCCGCAGCCTCACCTGGTACGGACCGTCCCTCGTGACCGCCCCGCGAATCCTCGGCGCGGCCCTGCGGCGGCCCGCGCGGCCGCCCCACCAGGATCAGCGCATAAGCTGAGCTTATGAGCAAGGAGCAGGGGCGCAGGGCGGGCACGGAGCCGGACGCGGCGGGGGAGGCGCCGGCCGCGCGGCCGGGACTCCTCGCCCACCGCGTCCCCGACCTCGGGGCGCTCGAACTGCTGCTCGCGGTCGCCCGTCTCGGCAGCCTCGGCGCGGCCGCCCGCGAGCTCGGCATCACCCAGCCCGCCGCCAGCAGCCGCATCCGCTCGATGGAACGCCAGCTGGGGCTCGCCCTCGTCGACCGCTCGCCACGCGGCTCCCGGCTCACCGCGACGGGCGCCCTCGTCACCGACTGGGCGCGCCGCGTCGTCGAGGCCGCCGAGGAGTTCGACGCGGGCGCCCAGGCGCTGCGGGTGCGCCGCGACTCCCGGCTGCGGGTGGCGGCCAGCATGACGATCGCCGAGTACCTGCTGCCGCGCTGGCTGCTCGCCCTGCGCGCCGCCCGGCCCGACACGGCGGTGTCGCTGCTCGCGGGGAACTCGACGGCCGTCGCGGAGCGGCTGCTCGGCGGCGAGGCGGACCTCGGCTTCGTCGAGGGCGTCTCGGTGCCGACAGGCCTGGACGCGACGATCGTCGCGCACGACCGGCTGATCGTGGTCACGGCGCCCGGACATCCCTGGTCGCGCCGCCGCAGGCCGCTGACGGCCGAGGAACTGTCCGCGACGCCGCTCATCCTGCGCGAGGAGGGCTCCGGCACCCGTCAGGTCCTGGACGCCGCGCTCGGCGGGCTGGCCCGCCCGCTGATCGAGCTGTCCTCGACCACGGCGGTGAAGGCGGCGGCCGTGGGCGGCGCCGGCCCCTCGGTGCTCAGCGAGCTGGCCGTCGGCGAGGAGCTGGCCGCCCGCCGCCTGGTCCGCATCCCGCTGGAGGGCGCGGCGCTGACCCGCTCCCTGCGCGCGGTGTGGCCGACGGGCCACCCGCCGGTCGGCCCGGCCCGCGACCTGCTGGGGCTGACCCGGACCGGGGCCTGACCCCGCGCCCGGCGCGTTCGCTCAGAAACCGTGCGGCGCCGAGGCCGCCCGGACCAGGCCCTCGGTGACGCGCGCGTCCTCGCCCATCTCCGGGTGCCACTGGACGCCGATCACCCAGGACATGCCCGGCAGTTCGACGGCCTCCACCGTGCCGTCCGCCGCGTACGCCGAGGCCACCAGGCCCCGGCCGAGCCGGTCCACCGCCTGGTGGTGGTAGGTGGGGACCTCGGTCGGCTCGGGCACCAGCTCGCCGAAGCGGGTGCCCGGCACCGAGGTCACCGTGTGGCGCCCGAACACGCCGGTGTCCTTCACATGCCCTTCGAGGTGCTGTGTCAGGGTGCCGCCGAGGGCGACGTTGAGCAGCTGCATGCCCCGGCAGATCCCGAGGAGCGGCGTGCCCGAGGTCAACGCGGCGCGGATCAGGGCCAGTTCCCACGCGTCCCGCTCGGGCGCGGGCGGTCCGGTGCGCGGGTCGCGCTCGGCGCCGTACCGGCCGGGCTCCACGTCCGGTCCGCCCGCGACCACCACCCCGTCGAGCCGGGCCACCACCGAGGGCGCGTGGCCGGGGTCGTCGGGCGGGACCATCGCGGCGAGCCCGCCGGAGCGCTGCACGAGCTGCGGGTACCCGGCCGGGAGGAGCGCCGCGGGCAGTTCCCACACGCCCCAACTGGCCCTGTTCTCCAGATAGGTGCTGATACCGATCAGCGGCCTGGTCACCATCGTGCTGCTCCCCGGATCCACGTACGAGTCAGGGGCCGAGCGTACGAGATCACCGCACGGCACGCCGCGGCGTTCAGCATGCGGGCAGTCCGGCCCCGCGAGGGCCGTGCGCATTGGCCCGCGGCCGGACCTTTGCGGCCGGATGGGCCCGCCGCGCCCGGGGCGGCCGGGCTCAGGTCAGAAAGCCGCGCAGCAGCGCGGCCGTCCCCGCGCAGTGCTCCCGCATCGCCTTCCGCGCCGCCTGCGCGTCCCGGCCGAGCACCGCCTCCACCAGCGCGGTGTGCTGGCGCTGCGAGTGCTCCAGGTTCCGTACGAGGAGCGGGATGCAGTCGAGCAGGCCGTTCACCCCGGCACGGACCGCCGCGTACTGCACGGCGAGCGACGGTGATCCGGACAGCTCCGCGAGGGCGAGGTGGAGCAGCGTGTCCCGGCGCCGGTACTCGGCGAGCGGTGCCTCGTGGGTGTCCGCCAGCGCCGCCCGCAGCCGTGCGGCCCCCGCCGCGTCCAGTCCCTGCTCGGCGCACAGCCCCGCCGCACCGACCTCCAGCACCTCGCGGAAGCGCAGGGTGTCCTCCACGTCGACGCCCGCGATCCGGCGCCGCAGTTCGTCCTCGCCGGCCGCCTGCGGGCGCGGCAGCACGAACGTGCCGCCGTACCGGCCGCGGCGCGGCTCCACCAGGCCCTGGTCCCCCAGCACCTTCAGGACCTCGCGCAGCGTCACCCGGCTGATGCCGAGCCGGTCCGCCAACTCCCGCTCCGCCGGAAGCCGTTCGCCACCCGGCACCAGGCCGAGCCGGACGACCTGGAGGATCTGCTCGAGTGCCTCCTCGAACCCGTTCCCCCCGCGCACGGGGCGCAGCACCGTGGCGAGCGTGCCGTCGGACCCAGGGCGCGGAGGCTGCGGCGAGCGATGCGGCGACATGTGGCCGGGTCCCCTTCCCTGCAATGGTCCTGCGCAATACCTTATGCGGGACACCTTATGAGAGCCGGCCGTCCCGAAGCATCCCCAAGGAGGCTTTCCCCGTGGCAGACCGCACACCGCCGCTCGCCGTCGAGGAGCTGCGCGCCCTCGTCGCGGGCGGAGAGATCGACACCGTCGTCCTGGCCTTCCCCGACCTCCAGGGGCGGCTCCAGGGCAAGCGGTTCGCCGCCCGGTTCTTCCTCGACGAGGTCCTCCATCACGGCACCGAGGGCTGCAACTACCTGCTCGCGGTCGACACCGAGATGAACACCGTCGACGGCTACGCGATGTCCTCCTGGGACCGCGGCTACGGCGACTTCGCGATGCACCCCGACCTCACCACGCTGCGCCGCGTCCCGTGGAACGCGGGCACGGCCCTGCTCGTCGCCGACCTCGCCTGGGAGGACGGCTCGCCCGTCGTCGCCGCGCCCCGGCAGATCCTGCGCCGCCAGCTCGACCGGCTCGCCGCGCTCGGCCTGACCGCCCAGGTCGGCACCGAGCTGGAGTTCATCGTCTTCAAGGACACCTACGAGCAGGCCTGGGACGCGAACTACCGCGGTCTCACCCCGGCCAACCAGTACAACATCGACTACTCGGTCCTCGGCACCGGCCGCATCGAGCCCCTGCTGCGCCGGATCCGCAACGAGATGGCGGGCGCCGGCCTCACCGTCGAGTCGGCCAAGGGGGAGTGCAACCCGGGCCAGCACGAGATCGCGTTCCGCTACGACGAGGCCCTCGTCACCTGCGACCAGCACGCGATCTACAAGACGGGCGCCAAGGAGATCGCCTCCCAGGAAGGCGTCTCGCTCACCTTCATGGCCAAGTACAACGAGCGCGAGGGCAACTCCTGCCACATCCACCTCTCGCTCACCGACGCGGACGGCGCCCCGGCCTTCGCCGGCGACGGGCCCGGCGGCATGAGCCCGCTGATGCGCCACTTCCTCGCGGGCCAGCTCGCCGCGCTGCGCGACTTCTCCCTGCTCTACGCGCCGAACATCAACTCCTACAAGCGGTTCCAGCCCGGCTCGTTCGCGCCGACCGCGGTCGCCTGGGGTCACGACAACCGCACCTGCGCGCTGCGCGTCGTCGGTCACGGCCGCTCGCTCCGCTTCGAGAACCGTCTCCCCGGCGGCGACGTCAACCCGCACCTCGCCGTCGCGGGCCTCGTCGCCGCCGGTCTGTACGGCGTCGAGCAGGAACTGGAACTCCCCGACGCCTGCCCCGGCAACGCGTACACCGCCGCGTACGAGCACGTCCCGACCACGCTGCGCGAGGCCGCCGGGCTGTGGGAGAACAGCCCCCTCGCCAAGGCCGCCTTCGGGGACGAGGTCGTCGCCCACTACCTGAACACGGCACGGGTCGAACTCGACGCGTTCGACGCCGCCGTCACCGACTGGGAGCTCCGCCGAGGATTCGAGAGGCTGTGACCTTGCCC
>NZ_WWIA01000560.1 GCF_009870065.1 Streptomyces sp. SID5785
GTCCGCGACCGCATCGCCCGCGTCGTCCCCGGCTTCGAGGACTTCAACGAACGCGTCGCCGCCCCCGGCGGCTTCCGGCTGCCCAACCCGGTCAACGAGGGCGTCTTCCGCACCCCGAGCGGCAAGGCGGTCTTCACCGTCAACCCGTTCACGATGCCCGAGGTGCCCGCCGGACACCTGCTGTTGCAGACCCTGCGCTCGCACGACCAGTGGAACACCGTCCCCTACGCGCACGACGACCGCTACCGCGGCATCCACCGGGCCCGCCGGGTCGTCCTCGTCAACCCCGCCGACCTCGACGCCCTCGGCCTCGCGGACCGGGACCTCGTCGACCTCGTCTCCGTCTGGCGCGACGGCACCGAGCGGCGCGCCCCCGGCTTCCGCGTCGTCCCGTACCCGACGAGCGAGGGCTCCGCGGCCGCCTACTACCCCGAGACGAACGTGCTCGTCCCGCTGGACAGCGTCGCCGACATCAGCAACACGCCCACGTCCAAGGCCGTCCTCGTACGGCTCGAACCGTCCGACGGCGAAGCCCGGTGAGCCCGGTGAGCCCCCTGGACCCGGCCGGAAGGAGAGGCGCGTCATGGGACGTGTGACCGCGCGCAGGCCCGTCCTGCGGATCCGCGACGGGGTGGTGTCCCACCGGCCGGACACGCTCGCCGCCGAGGAACCCATGGAGATCAGGGTCGGCGGCCGCCCGCTGACCGTCACCATGCGCACCCCGGGCCACGACTTCGACCTGGCCGCCGGATTCCTGGTCAGCGAGGGCGTCGTGCACCGCGGCACGGACCTCGCCGGGATCCGCTACTGCGCGGGCGCGACCTCCGACGGCGGCAACACGTACAACGTCGTCGATGTCGGCCTGGCCGCCGGGGTGGCGCCGCCCGACGCCTCGTTGGAGCGGAACTTCTACACCACGTCGTCGTGCGGACTGTGCGGCAAGGCCAGCCTCGACGCCGTGCGCACCACGGCGGCCTGGTCGGTCGCCGACGACCCCGTGCGCCTGGACGCCGAGACGCTCACCGCGCTGCCCGGGCGGCTGCGCGCGGCACAGAAGGTCTTCGACAGCACCGGGGGGCTGCACGCCGCGGGGCTGTTCACCGCGGACGGCGAGCTGCTCTGCCTGCGCGAGGACGTCGGCCGGCACAACGCCGTCGACAAGGTCGTCGGCCACGCCCTGCGCGAGGGGCTGCTCCCGCTGCGCGGCACGGTCCTGATGGTCAGCGGCCGCGCCTCGTTCGAGCTGGTGCAGAAGGCCGTCATGGCGGGCGTGCCGGCGCTCGCGGCCGTCTCCGCGCCGTCCTCGCTCGCGGTGGACCTCGCGGCGGAGAGCGGCCTGACCCTCGTCGGCTTCCTGCGGGGCGCGTCGATGAACGTGTACGCGGGCACCGAGCGGCTGGCCGCCGTCACCGCCGGCTGACGGCGTCCGGCACCGCCCGTCAGCGGGCGTCGGGCAGCCGGGCCAGCGTCGACGCCAGGTCCTCGTGCCGGGCCAGCTCGACCAGTGCCCGCGCCATCACGGACCCCGGCTCCCGGTCGGACACGACGAGCCCGACCGGGACCGCGGCGCTCGGCTCGATCAGCGGCAGCGCCTGCATGCCGTGCGGCACCCCGAACACGTGCAGCCAGGCCTGCGGCACCACGCTCGCCCACTGACCGGTCCTGACGTGGGCGAACAGCGCACCCACCGAGTCCGTCTCGATCCGCGGCGAGGGGCGCAGCCCCACCCCGGCGAACACCTCGTCCAGCACCCGGCGGCCCTGCATCGAGCCGGTCAGCAGACACAGCGGCAGCCGGGACGCCTCGGCCCACGTCGCCGAGCGCCGGTGCGCGGGACCCTCGGCCGCCGTGGTCAGCAGCACGTACCGCTCCTGGTACAGCGGCAGCGCCCGCACCCCGTCGGGCAGCTCCTTGTGCAGGTACGTGATACCGGCGTCGATCTCGAAGTTCTGGAGCAGCCGGAACACGTCCACCGACTGCAGATCCGTGAGGACGTCCACCGTGACCAGTGGGTGCGCCGTGCAGAACGGGCCGGTCAGCAGTGACACGGCGCCGGACGCGGTCGGGATCGAACCGATGCGCAGCCGCCCGCTCAGACCGTTGCGCAGCGCGCCCACCTCGTCCCGGAGCGCGTCCCGGTCCGCGATGATGCGCTGCGCCCACACGACGATGCGCTCGCCCTCGGGCGTCAGGCCCTCGTACTTGCGCCCCCGTCGCACGAGCGGCACGTCCAGCTCCTCCTCGAGCTTGCGGACGCCCTCGGACAGCGCGGGCTGGGAGACGTGACAGGCCTGGGCGGCGCGGGCGAAGTGGCGCTCCCGGGCGAGGGCCACGAGGTACTCGAGTTGGCGAAACAGCACGGGACGGGTCTACCCGACCGGCGCAGCGATCGCCAAACGCGGCCCGGCCGGATCCCGCCGCAGGTCAGCCGAGCGAGACGATCCGCGCCGACGAGGGACCCGCGGGCGTGCGGTAGGCGACCGTGTCCCCGGGCCGGCCGCCCATCAGCGCGAGCCCGAGCGGACTGTCGGACGTGACGAGCGAGGGAGCGGTGGCGTCGGGCAGCTCCCCGATCTCGACAGTCTGCTCCGTGCCGTCGTCGAAGCGCACGGTGACCGTGCTGCCGACGCCGACCTCCGCGGTGTCGGGCGCGCCCTCGGCGGCGCCCTGCGCCAGCCGCCGGTTCACCCCGGCGATCCGGTCGTCGAGCTCGACGAGCTTGTCGGCCCGCTGGATCTCGTCGGCCGAGTCGGCCAGGTCGCCGACCTGGCCGGGATCGTCGAGGGTGGCGGCGACCGCGGCGCGCTCCGTGGTCAGATCGGCTAGCTCACGCTCGAGGGCCTCACGGCCGACGGCGCTGATCGGTTCGGGCTGGCTGGACATGCCGACTCCTCGGACCGGACGAACAGGGCAGAACCGGATACTCGTAGCGTAATCCGAATGGCTCAGCCCGGCAGCCGCCGGCCGCACCTGCCCCGCGCCGATCACCGGCGGCGCCCGGTCGCTATGTTGTGACCCATGCAGTCCTACACCATCGGCCAGGCGGCACGGCTGCTCGGCGTCAGCCCGGACACCGCGCGGCGCTGGGCCGACGCGGGCCGTGTCGCGACCCATCGGGACGACGCCGGACGCCGGCTCGTCGAGGGCACCGACCTGGCCGCCTTCTCCGTGGAACTCGCCAAGGGGGGCGGCTCCGGCGAGGAGGGCGTCTCGTACACGTCGGTGCGCAACGCGTTCCCCGGCATCGTCACTGCCGTCAAGCTCGGCGACGTCGCCGCGCAGGTCGAGATCCAGGCGGGGCCGCACCGGCTCGTCTCCCTGCTCACCCGCGAGGCCGTCGAGGAACTCGGCCTCGAGGTCGGCATGGAGGCCACCGCCCGGGTCAAGTCCACCAACGTCCACATCGACCGGGCCTGACGCCCGCGCGGGAGAGGTCAGGGCCAGGCGGGGGCGTAGCCCCCGTCCACCCGGATCGCGTCGATGCCGCTGATGTGCCGGCCGCCGCAGCGGTCCTGCGGCAGCACGAGCTGCGGCCCCGCCGCGTCCAGCGGCGCGCCGTCGACCGACAGGGCGAGCAGGACCGGGGCGCCCGTGAAGTCGGGGTCGATCTCCGCCCAGGACAGCAGCACCCGGTGCCCGTCCGTGCCGCGCAGCGCGATCAGGAAGCGCAGCCGGTCCTTGCGCCGCAGCGGATCGAACCCCGGCTCCGCCGCGCACAGCACGTCGTGCAGCCGCGGCCCCTGGAAGCGGTGGTGCTGGACCCCGCTCGTCGCACACTCGAAGCTCACCGCGGCGCCGTGCTGCGGCCAGGTCCGCAGATCGGCCACGGTCAGCCGGGCGGGGCGGGCGAGATCGCCGCTCAGCACGAGCTGCGCCACCGGAACGGCCGCACGCTGCGCCATGGTCCTGGTCATCGGCCATCACCTCCCGCAGGACGGTACCCGCAGGCCCGCCCCGTACAAACGCACATGCGAAGGTGGCATCGGATACCGGCCAGCTCATGCGATGCCACAGCAGACTTCCCGCTGGCACCTGCGGCAGTATGATCCCCGCAAGCCAGGAACCGTAGGGAGTGGACCCGTGATATCTCGTTCCGTGCGCCGGACCCGCCGCACGCTGACCGTCGTCGGCCTCGGCACCGCCGCGCTGCTGACGCTCAGTGCCTGCGGCTCTTCGGACTCGTCGGGCTCGTCCGACACCGACACGTCGGCGTCGGCCTCGGCCGGCACCAAGATCTCCGGCACCGTGAACGTGTTCGCCGCCGCGTCGCTCAAGGAGAGCTTCACGACGCTCGGCAAGCAGTTCGAGAAGGAGCACCCGGGAACCGAGGTCACCTTCAACTTCGGTGGCAGCGACAGCCTCGCCGCAGGCATCAACAGCGGTGCTCCCGCCGACGTCTTCGCCGCGGCCAGCCCCAAGACGATGAAGATCGTCACCGACGCCGGCGGCGCCGCGGGCGACCCGAGCACCTTCGTGCGCAACCAGCTGGAGATCGCCACCCTGCCCGGCAACCCCGACAAGGTCGCCTCCCTGAAGGACCTCACCAAGTCCGGGCTCAAGGTCGTGCTGTGCGACAAGACGGTGCCCTGCGGCGCCGCCGCCCAGAAGGCCCTGGACGCCAGCAAGCTGAAGCTCACCCCGGTCTCCTACGAGCAGGACGTCAAGAGCGCCCTGACGAAGGTGGAGCTGAAGGAGGCCGACGCGGCCGTCGTCTACCAGACCGACGTGAAGTCCGCGGGTGACAAGGTGGAGGGCGTGAACTTCCCCGAATCGGCCGACGCCATCAACGACTACCCGATCGCCCTCCTGAAGAAGGCGCCCAACACCGCGGCGGCCAAGGCCTTCATCGACCTGGTCAAGTCGCCCGACGGACAGAAGGCGCTGACCGCGGCGGGATTCCTCGAGCCGTGACAGACCCGCACGACGGCGCCGCGGCCGACACCCTCACCGGGGGCGGCCCGCGGCGCCGCCGCCGACCGGGCCGCGGCGCGCCCCTGCCCCTGCTGCTCCCGGCGCTGGTCGGCCTCGCCTTCCTCGTGGTGCCGCTGCTCGCGCTGCTCGTCCGGGCCCCGTGGCGCGACCTGCCCGACCAGCTGACCAGCACCGAGGTCTGGCAGGCGCTCCAGCTGTCCCTCGTCTGCGCGACCTCGGCGACCCTGGTCAGCCTCGTGCTCGGGGTGCCGCTGGCCTGGCTGCTCGCCCGCACCGAATTCCCCGGACGCGGCATCGTCCGCGCGCTCGTCACCCTGCCTCTCGTGCTGCCGCCCGTGGTCGGCGGCGTCGCGCTCCTGACGGCGCTCGGACGCAACGGGATCGTCGGGCAGTACCTCGACTCCTGGTTCGGCATCACCCTGCCGTTCACCACCACCGGCGTCATCGTCGCCGAGGCGTTCGTGGCCATGCCCTTCCTCGTCATCAGCGTCGAGGGCACGCTCCGCGCCGCCGACAAGCGCTTCGAGGAGGCGGCCACCACACTCGGCGCCTCCCGGTTCACCGCCTTCCGACGGGTCACCCTGCCGCTGATCGCCCCCGGCATCGCCGCCGGATCGGTCCTCGCGTGGGCCCGCGCCCTCGGCGAGTTCGGCGCCACGATCACCTTCGCCGGGAACTTCCCCGGCCGCACCCAGACCATGCCGCTCGCCGTCTACCTCGCCATGCAGAGCGACCCGGCCGCGGCCATCGCCCTCAGTCTGGTCCTGCTCGCCGTGTCCGTCACGGTGCTCGCGGGCCTGCGCGACCGCTGGATGACCGCCTCATGACCTCGCTCGAGAAGACGCCCGGGGCCCGGGCCGCGCAGCCGGCCGCGGAAGGACTCGACGCCCGGCTCGTCGTCGACCGCGGCACCTTCCGGCTCGACGTCGCCCTCACCGCCGCACCCGGGGACGTCGTCGCCCTCCTCGGCCCGAACGGCGCCGGGAAGACCACCGCGCTGCGCGCCCTCGCCGGCCTCACCCCGCTCGACGCCGGACACCTGTGGCTCGACGGCGCAGAGCTGGACGGCACCCCGCCCGAGTCCCGCCCGGTCGGCGTCGTGTTCCAGGACTATCTGCTCTTCCCGCATCTGACGGCGCTCGACAACGTGGGATTCGGACCGCGCTGCCAGGGCGCGACCAGGGCCGAGTCCCGCGCCGTGGCAGCGCAGTGGCTGGAGCGGATGGGCCTCGCCGTGCACGCGGGAGCCAAGCCCCGCCGGCTCTCCGGCGGCCAGGCACAGCGCGTCGCCCTCGCCCGCGCGCTCGCCACCCGGCCCCGGCTGCTGCTGCTCGACGAACCCCTCGCCGCGCTGGACGCCCGCACCCGGCTCGAGGTCCGGGCCCAGCTGCGCCGCCATCTCGCCGAGTTCGAGGCCGTCGCCGTGCTGGTCACGCACGACCCGCTCGACGCCATGGTGCTCGCCGACCGGCTCGTCGTCATCGAGCACGGCCACGTCGTCCAGGAGGGCGCCCCCACCGCCGTCGCCCGCCGCCCGCGCACCGACTACATCGCGCAGCTCGTCGGGCTCAACCTCTACCGGGGCGAGGCGGACGGGCACCGGGTACGCCTCGAGGACGGCCAGGAGATCACCACCACCGAGGAGCTGACGGGACCGGTCTTCGTCGCGTTCCCGCCCGGCGCCGTCACTCTGCACCGCGAGCGGCCCGGCGGCACCAGCGCCCGCAACCTGTGGGAGTGCGAGGTCAGCGGCATGGAGACGCACGGCGACCAGATCCGCGCCGCCCTGACCGGCGGGCTCGCCCTCGCCGCCGACCTCACGACCGTCGCCGCGGCGGAACTCGGTCTCCAGCCCGGCGCCACCGTCTGGGCCACCGTCAAGGCGGCGCAGACCCATGCGTATCCGGCCTGACGCACGCGGC
>NZ_WWIA01000561.1 GCF_009870065.1 Streptomyces sp. SID5785
CTCGACGCGGTTGACGCGGATGCCCCACTTGCCGGTCGCGTCGTCCAGGACCGTCCGCAGCCGCGTGTTGATCTCCTCGCGCGAGGTCAGGGTCTCCTCGAGGTCCATGCTGCCGATCACGTTGCGCAGGGTGGTCACCGTCAGCTGGTCGATCGCCTGGAGGAAGTCGGCGACCTCGTACGCGGCGGCCCGGGGGTCGGTGATCTGGAAGTAGAGCACGGTGTCGATGTTCACGACGAGGTTGTCCTCGGTGATCACCGGCTTCGGGTCGGACGAGTACACCTGCTCGCGCACGTCGAGCTTGGTGTTCACGCGGTCGGCCACCGGCAGGACGAAGTTCAGACCGGGTTGCAGAGTGCGGCGGTAACGACCGAACCGCTCGATGTTGTAGCGCCGGGCCTGTGGGACGATCCGCACCGTGGAGGCGGCCAGGAACGCGACGACGATCGCTACCACGAGAATGAGGATGACCACGGGATCCACGCTTCCTCCGTCGGGTGTTCAGCCGTTCATGGAAGGAGTTCTCGGGGGTAGACCACGGCCGTGGCGCCATTGATCTCCATGACGTCCACGAGCGCGCCCACCGGGATGACATGGCTCTCGTCGAGAGCGCGGGCGGACCACTCCTCACCGGCCACCTTGATCAGCCCGTGTGTCGCGGTGACCTCCTGGGTGACCTCGGCCCACTTGCCGATCAGCGCGTCACTGCCCTCGCGCGTGAGCGGCGTGTCGTTCATGTACCGAAGGGCGAGCGGCCGTACGAGCAGCAGACCGGCCAGCGACGTGAGGGCGAAGGCGACGACCTGGCCGAGCAGACCCACCCCGATCCCCGCGACCACGGCGGCGACCAGCGCCGACCCGGCCAGCAGTCCGAACACCAGGGTCAGCGTGAAGAACTCCGCAGCGCCGAGCGCCGCAGCCGCCACAAGCCAGAGAAACCACGGCATCGCATCGGCCTCCCTCAGAGGTCTTATCAACCAATTTACCCCTGCGATGCGTGACGGAACAGACGTACGAGGTCGCGAAGACACAGATCATGACGAAGGGTGACGCCCGGCATGTGCGCGCGGCCGCGAGGGCGCCTGCGGGCCCGGGACTGCGGGCCCGGGACTGCGGCCACAGGGCGGCTGTCTACACTCACGCCGGTGAAGTCACCTGAGGATGTGGTGGGTGCGCCCACCCTGGAGGCCGCGTTCCCCGCACACCTCGCGGACGACGTGCGGTGCGTTCTGGCCGTCGTGCCCGAGTCCACGCTCGCTCCGGTGCAGCCGTTCGCGGTCGACGTGCAGGGCGAGACGGTCCTCGTCCCGTCGCGCATCTACCCCGACGAACCCGCCGCCCCCGCCGTCGGACGGCTGACCCCGGTCCAGCAGGTGATCCTGCACTGCCTGTACTCCCGCCACCACGACGGCCGGGTTCGGCAGCGCCACGTCGAGCGCATTCTGCCGTCGAACGCGGCGTGGGTCGCTCCGTTCGTCGTGCAGCTGGCCGGCGAGTACGTCGTGGAGATCATCGACGCCGTGCGGCGGGGGCTGCCCGAGCTCGTGACGCCGGGGTCGGACCAGTGCCGCCTCTACGGGGAGTTCCTCGCCCGGAACCCGGCCTTCCTCGCCCTCACGGAGCGGCGCGTGGTCAGCTACTGGGACTGCTACTACCGGGGAAAGTACAGCACCTTTTCCACCTATCCCGGGGCAGTCCTGATCGAGGAGTTCCGGACGGCCGTCGCGGAACACGTGTGACCGCATACGCTGAGCCCTCGTCCACACGATCTGGGGGAGTCATGACAAGTAGGTTCACCGAACTGACCGTTGACTGTCGCGACGCGGCGAGCCTCGCGGCCTTCTGGTGCGAGGTCCTGGACCTCAAGGTGCTCGAGAGCAGAGAGGACCAGGTCGAGATCGGCTCGTGGGAGCCGACCGTCGAGGAGGTGCGGGCCCGTCAGATGCCGCCCACGCTGGTGTTCATCCAGGTACCGGAGGGCCGGAGCTGCAAGAACCGTCTGCACCTCGACGTGAGCCCGATCGACTGCACCACCGAGCAGGAGGTGACCAGGCTGCTCGGCCTCGGCGCGACCAAGGCGGACGTCGGCCAGGGGGAGGGGCGCAGCTGGGTGGTCATGGCCGACCCGGAGGGCAACGAGTTCTGCGTCCTGCGCAGCCTGGCGCCGCAGGACTAGGCGCTGTCCGTGAGCGTGCCGGTGATCGCGTGCCGCGCACCCGGCACGCCGCCGGGGTACGCACGAAGCCGCCGCGATTGCTGTGGCTCCGCACGCGACCCGCACGACCGGACTCAGGCGCCGGTCCGCCCGTCGACGAGCTCACGCACGACATCGAGGTGGCCGTTGTGGCGGGACGTCTCCTCGATGAGGTGGAGGATCACCCACCGGAGGTCTGCCGTGCGGCCGTCGCCGAGGGAACGCTCGGCCGTCGCGTTCAGGTCGTGGTCGGACACCAGGCGACGGTAGCGCGCGCTCTGCTCCTCGTACTCGGCGAGAAGCTGGGGCAACGGAATGTCGACTGCCGTCCGCATCTCAGGGTCGGGATCATCGTCGGTCGCCTCGGTGAGCGGCCCCGCGAGCTCCTCGCCCAGAAACATCACTTGGAACCAGTAGTACTCGACCCACCGCAGATGGCTGATCAGCCCGCACAGCGTCATCAGCGGTGAACTCGGGAGCGGGGCCTTGCGGGCGTCCTCGTCGGACACGCCCTCACACTTGGCGCGTGCGGTGTCACGTGCGTAGTCCAGGAAAGTGGCCAGCTGCGTACGCTCGTCCCACGTGGGAGGCGTGTCGGTTCGTCGAGTCATCGCGAGGAGTTTCCCGCAGCCGGGAACGGGTGTCGACCCAATTGACGGCCGCGCGATCGGTACGGCCGAGCCATGTCGACCACCGCTGTTCTCGTCCGTCTGTAATTCGGTGACCGTCAAGAAATCCGTGTCTGTGCAGATACTTGATACGGTGTGGGCATGGCGGAGCTGGATGAGGAGCGGGAACTCGTGGCCGCGGTCGAGGCGCTGCGGGCTGCCGAGGACCGGGTCGCTGCCGCGCTCCGCGTCTACCTGGCCCGTGATCCGCTGACCGGGCGCCCCGTGCACGGCAGGATCGGGCGGTCCGCGCAGATCACCGGGTGGGGTGAGCAGCGGGTCAAGGAGACGACGACTCCGGGCCTCGCGGAACGACGGCGCGCCAAGCGGGCCGGTAAGGAGGCGGGCCGGGCATGACCGACTTCGACGCGATCGACTCCCTGATCCGGTCCGTGGCCCCGGAGGCCGAGCTGCCCGAGCGGCCCGTGCGGTGCGCGTTGCGCGAGCAGGCGGGCCTGTCGAAGGCACAGGTGGCGCGGGCGCTCGGGGTGTCCCCCTCGACCGTCGCGGCGTGGGAGTCCGATCGTGACCCGTCCGGGGAGATCCGGACCAAGTACGCCTACCTGCTGGACGGGTTGGCGGCGAAACTGGCGCCGCCGGTCCCTGAACCCGCGGCGGGCGTCGAGTCCGCTCCGGAGCCGGGAGCGGGGCCGGAGGACGTGCCGGAAACGGAGAGCGAGCGGGCGCCGGAACCCGTGGGACCGCCTGCCGGGCTCACCGCCGACGATGACGTCGAGACGCTCACGGTGCCCGAGCCGTGTGTGCTGTGCGGGGCACCGGCCCGTCAGCGCGTGGCCGGCTTTCCCCAGCATCTCGACCCCGACGCATGCGCCGGCGCAGCGAGCCCGGCGCCGACGACCGCGGAGTCGGAGTCGGCGACCCCGCCACGCAGCAGCGAACGCCCCGCGCCGCGCCCGGCACAGCCCGCCCCGAACTCTGCACGCACGGCCAGGCCCCCGGCGAAGCGTGCGTTCCAGCCGCGGTCCGGTCCGCCGGATGTGATCGCGCAGGCGGTGCGGGCCGCGCTGGCCGCGGCCCAGGGTGATGTGGAGGCGGCGACGGCCGCGCTGGTGAAGAAGGCGATCCCGGACGCGATGGCGTTGTTGGACGCCACGCGCGTGGGCGGGCGGTACGACATCGTCGCGCACCCCTGGGTTCCGGACATCCTGAGGAAGCAGACCGCGCGCGGCGCGGACCAGGTGTGGGAGGCCCGTCCGAAGTGGACGCGGCCCGAACTGCCCCCGGGCGAGCACGACGTGACTGCGCTCGACATGAACGGCGCCTATCTCTCCGCCCTCAAGACCCACCTGCCCATCGGCCAGCTGGAGCACTCGACCGGCTTCGACCACGACCGGCGCCGCTCCGGCGTCCACCTGATCACCCCGCCGCACTGGGCCCACGACGACGTCCTGCCGAACCCCATCGGGCAGCGGGACGAGCCTGGCCCGCTCTGGGTGACCGAGCCGACGCTGCGCCTGCTGCAGCGTCTGTCGGGCCCCGGGTACGGACTGTGCGACCCGCCCGAGATCCACGAGTCGTACACCTCGGGCGCGACCGAGAACCTGCTGGAGAAGTTCCGCACGGCGCTCGTCACCGCCCGGGAGAGGGCGATCGCCGCCGAGGACGAGGTCACGCTGGAGTACGTGAAGGCGATGTACTCCAAGTTCGTGTCGACGATGGGGGAGTCGAACTACAACCGGGAGCTGTACCGTCCCGACTGGATGCACCTCATCCGCTCGCAGGCCTTCGCCAACCTCTGGATGAAGGCCCTGAAGGCCCACGAACAGGGCCTGACCGTCGTGCGGGCGATGGGCACCGACGAACTCCACGTCATCGGCGACTGGCGGCGTGTCTTTGCCGAGGGCCGGGGTGTCACCGAGGTCAAGATCAAGGACATCTATCCGGCAGGGACGGCGGACGAGGACACCATGCACGACGAAGCGGGGGAGTAGATGCCGGACAGAAACCTCGAGTTCGGCAAGTTCGGGGCCCGGGGGATCAAGGGCTACGAGGCCGCCGCGCGTCAGCTCGACCGGCTCGCCGGATTCATCGCGACCCCGGTCACGCAGCGGCGCGGCATGCTGGCCCGCCTGCACTACCTGACCCGCACCGAGCGCGCGAAGGCCGCTGCCCGCGCCGCCGGACTGACGGTCACCGACCGGACCCTGAAGCGCTGGGCCGACGGCAGGGTCACCCCGTCGAAGAAGAACCTGGCCCGCCTGGAGACGGCATACCTGACAGTGCGTCGTCAGAACGTCGCCCGCCACCTCCTGCAGCGCCTCAACCGCCAGGGACGCGGCACGCGCGTCGAGTTCCACCCCCTCAACCAGTCCCAGGTCCCGCGCCCCCGCCAGCGTGACGTCTCCTTCCGCAGCCTGAACGTGCGCCGGTGGGACCGCATGGTCGCCGCCTGGGCGGCCGACGACGACGCGGCCATGGACGAGGCGTGGTTCACCGGCATCACCGTCGACCTCGGCTCCGACTACGGGTCCTACGAGTACGTCATGAACATCGGCTTCGCCGCGTAGCGAAGCAAACCGCCTCCCGGGTCTCCCGGGCCTCCCGTGTCTCTCGAGCGGCCGGCCGGGTGCCGTCGGCTCCTCAGCGGTCGGGCAACTCTCCCGCGAGCAGGGCCTCGCCCAGCGGCGTCAGAGCGTGGACGACCGCGCCGCCCGTACGCCGACTCGTTGCGAGGCCGGTGTCCCGGAGCACCTTGACGTGCTCGCTGGCCGACGAGACCGCCACGCCGAGCCGGCCCGCGACCTCTGTCGTGGTGGCCGGGCGGCCGAGGGCGGTCAGGACCCGGGCACGAGTGCGACCGAGAAGCGCACCGAGTGCGACGGGTTCCGTGCGGCGGTGTGTGCCGGACAGCGTCCAGAGCGGGTCGTGGTCGATCGGGTAGACGAGCACGGGAGGCAGATCCTGGTCGATGAGGGCGACCGGGGTGCGGTGGCAGAAGTAGGACGGGATCAGGGTCAGCCCGCGTCCGGCCAGATGGATGTCGTGCGCGAACGGGAAGTCCGCGTGGAGGACGGGCGGGCTCCACCGGAACACCGACGGCAGACCGGCAGGATCCCGGCGTGCCCCGGCATGTGCGCGCTCGTCCTGGATGTGGCAGGAGACCACGTCCCACGCCGGGGCGACGACCCCTTCGAAGACCGCCTCCAAGGCGTCAGCGGTCTGGCCGAGCAGCCGCCGATTGCCTGCGGCGAGGCTGCGGCACCAGGCGGGCAGGGGGCGGGTGGTGGCGGTGAGAGCGAGTTCCTTCGCGATCTGCGAGGTCGGCGTGGAGCGCAGTGCGGCCAGGCCCGGGCGGAGCCCCTGGGCGCCCGCGAACGGGGTGATGAAGTCCGGGAAGTGGCGGGCGTCGTGCGGTGCCAGTTCGTGCAACAGGCGCACGGCCGCCTGTAGTTTCTGCTCGGCGACCGCCTCGAGCGCCTGGCGGCGCCACGCGGCGAAGGCCGGCTCGCCCGCGGACGTCAACTGGTGCAGGCCGAGCACCGTCTCCCACAGGGGGTCGGGCCCGAGCACCTGGACCCTGGACAGATCCCTCTCCGTGAAGAACACACGCAGCACAGCTCTTCCGGCCTCCCCCGCACCCCGAACACACGCCCCTCCGAACCCGGGCGCCCCATCTTCCCACCCTTGGTGTGCGTCTCGCTGGGCGGCGTCGTCTCGTACTCCGGCACGCCGGCCGAGTCCGTGGCAAGGCGACGCGCGTGGCGTCAGTCGGTGATGAACCAGTTGTTCTTGAAGTACTCCAGCGTGCTGCTGCCCAGTTCGCTGTCCTTGAACGTCATGGAGGCCCTGACGGCACTGGTGGGGATCTCGACGTTCGCCGAGTTGCGGACCATGACTCCCCGAGGGTCCACCGTCGCGGTCTGCAGGGACTTCTTCTGAGCCGGTGAGATCATCCGGAACGTGACGAGGAACGTCGAGGTGCACGGACCGAACCCCTCGTCCTCCGCCTGCTTCGCGGCCGGGCCCGCGATCTCGCAGACGGTGTCGATGTCCTCGCGGCCCACGGCGTGCAGGTATTCCTCGTACCGCTGGATCGCGCCTTCCTTCGTCTTGGGCGCGACCTGATGGCCTGTCGCCTCGGCTGACGGCTTCGCGGATCGAGCGGGCGATGGAGGAGCGGGGGAGGGCGTTGCCGACGGCGCGGACGCCCCGGTCCGCGAGGGCTTCGTCGCCGCCGCGTCGTCCTTCGACTTCTCGGGACCGCACGCGCCCGCGCCCAGGATCACGCAGACCGTCACGGCCACGCCGACCAGCGTGCGAGTTCTCATTCCGTTCCCTCCTTAGGCGCCGACACCACAGGAGGTCACGCAGGATCCGAGACGACGGTTCCCGTGCGGGTCGGGCTGGTCAGGGCGGAGGGGCGCGGCGACGAGCCGCACCGTGCATGCCGGTCAACTCCGGGGCGCGGGGCTGTCGTCCGCGAGCCGGGTGAGCCACTCCAGCAGGAGCCGCTGCTCGGCGCCGCTCAGTACGTCCGTGTCGTCGGGAAGCGCGGCGCGCAGCGCGCGGGCGGCGGGAGCCGGGCCCGACTGCGCGGGGGAGAGCGTGGGCTCGTCGAGGGTGACGGCGGTGACCATGGACTCGCGGAGGATGGATAGCAGCGCGGGGTCGCGGCGCTCCGCCGGTGTGGCGTGCCAGGTGATGACGGCGCCCTGGCCTGTGGCCTGGATGATCTGGGCGGCCAGGTCCTCCCCGACCCGCAGCCATCCGCCGGCGGCCAGGCGGCGTACCCGGCCCCGCAGGATCTCCAGCCCGGCGCGGTGTGCGGCGTCCGAGGTCCGTCCTGTGGCCCGGTTCATGACCGCGAACAGTTCGGGCCGGGTGACGCCGAACTCGACGACGAGGTCCCAGCCGCGCCTGAGCTCCTCCACGGGGTCCTCCGGCGCGGGGTCGAGCTGCTCGCGCTTGCTGTGCAGGAACTGCGCGTAACCGTGCTCGGCGACCGCTTCGAGGAGGCCTTCCTTGTCGCCGAAGAGGCGGTAGATGGCGGGCGGCTGCATGCCGGCCGCGGCCGCGACGGCGCGGGTGCTGACGGCATCGGGTCCGCCGCTCTCCAGCAGCTCGACGGCCGCCTCGACGATGCGGTGGCGGGAGGTGTCGGCGGTGTCACGAGGAACCATGAATCGATGGTACCGAAATCTTGATTCCATCGATAGTTTCAGTGTTACTGTAGAAGTGATTCCACTGGAAACAGTCGCTGGAAGCCATGGACGGGAGAAGACCGTGATCATCGTGACCGGAGCAACCGGCAAGCTCGGACGCCGCGTCGTCGAGCGACTGCTGGAGCGCATGCCAGCCCGGCGCATCGGCGTCAGTGTCCGCGACCCCAGGAGGGCGCAGGGCCTGGCCGACCGGGGCGTGCGGGTCCGGCGAGGCGACTTCGACGACGTCGACTCGCTCGTGCACGCCTTCGAAGGAGCCGACCAGCTCCTGCTCACCTCACTCGACCGCATCGGCGAGGAGTGTGTCGCCGGCCATCGCAGGGCCGTCGGCGCGGCGGTCAAGGCCGGAGCGGGCCGCATCCTCTACACGAGCCAGATGGGTGCGTCCCACACCTCCCGCTTCGCGGCCTGCCGCGACCACGCGCGGACCGAGGACCTGCTGCGTGACTCGGGCCTGCCCTGGACGGCCCTGCGCAACGGCTTCTACGCCTCCAGCGCGTTGCAGTTCCTGGAGGCGGCCCGCGGTACCGGCGACATCGCCCTCCCGGCCGACGGCCCGGTCGCCTGGACGGGCCACGACGACCTCGCCGAAGCCGCCGCCGCGATCCTCGCCGGTGAGCACCGCTTCGACGGCCCCACGCCGCCCCTCACCGGTCCTGCGGCCCTCGACTTCACGGCAGTCGCCGACCTGGCGACCCGTGCCGAAGGGCGGCCCTTCACCCGCACCGTCGTCCCGGACGAGACCTTCCGGGAGCAGGCCCTGGGGCACGGTGTCCCGGCCGCGACGGTGGACCTGATGCTGAGCATCTTCGCGGCGGCACGCGACGGCGAGTTCGCCTCGACCGACCCGACTCTGGCCCGGCTGACAGGCCGTGAACCCGCCGCTTTCGAGTCCCTCCTGCGCGATGCCTGGAGCCGGTAGGGGCGCCGTGAGCTGCCTGGTGCGCCTCGCGGGGCTGCGGCCCGGCTCCCGTAGATTGCGCGTATGACTCAGCATCTCGGCCCTGGCGTGTCCGGAGCCCTTCGTCGGTTCGCCGGATGGCTCGCCCGGGGTTCCGTCGGCCATCCGATGCTGAACGGGATCGACTACTGGAAGGAGTTGCGCGAGTCGCCCTCGCAGATGGAGATCTGCGTCGCGATCTTCGCCAACGTCCTGGAGCTGGACGAGAACGGGGAGCCTGTCAACGAGAAGCACGCCGAGCGCCGGGCCGCGGCCTGGCTCTACCGCTACTGCACAGGCGAGTTGCCACCGGGTGAGCCCGACTTCGAGCCGTGGGAGTGCGCGTTGCACTGACCCTCGAGCTACGTGGCTGTGAGGGTGCGAGGCTGCGGCGGGATCGCGACCGAGGTGGATGCCCTGCACGCAGAGGACGCGGCGCAGGAGCCGGCGCGACCCGTGCCCACGGCCTCGCGGCCGAATCCACTCGGTCGCGTCCTCATCCTCCGCCGAACCCTTGACACGCACACGACCACTTGTATGGTCTAGTCCAAGCAACAACGGCCGTTCCGCTTCAGGGAGTTCATCTTCCCGTTCACGGGCTGTGTGTTCTCCCGTTCCACCTTCGCGCCTCTTGGCCCCACCCTCGAGAGGCCGACCTGGACGTGCGTCCCCCACGTATTGCGCATGTTCCGGGAAGACCGGAAGTGAAGGAGTATGCATGAACGCCAGAAGGAAGACCGCTGCATTGATCGGCGCGGCCTTGGCGCCCGTGATCGCCGTCAGCCTTCCCGCCGGGTCCGCGAGCGCCCACGGGTACATATCCAATCCGCCCAGCCGGCAGGCCCAGTGTGCCGCCGGAACGGTTTCCTGCGGTGACATCACCTATGAACCGCAGAGCGTCGAAGGCCCCAAGGGGCTGACGAGTTGCAGCGGCGGCAACAGCCGGTTCGCCGAACTCGACGACGATTCCAAGGGCTGGGTCGCGACCCCGGTCCCGAGCAGCACCACGTTCGAATGGAAGCTGACGGCGCAGCACGCCACCAGCACCTGGCAGTACTTCGTCGGCGGCCAGGAGATCGCCGAATTCGACGACGGCGGAGCGAAGCCGGGCGCCACGGTGACCCACCAGGTCGACTTCGGTTCGCTGACAGGCCGCCAGAAGGTCCTGGCCGTCTGGAACATCGCCGACACGACGAACGCCTTCTACGCCTGCATCGATGTGAACGTCGGCGGCTGACGAAGCGTTCCGGCACGACGGTGCCGCGGGCCTTCCCCCACGCTGGGCATCCGGCCCATCACGGCCCGCGGCACCGCACCCCCCACCTCTCCACCGATCGGAGTGCTCCGCCATGCGCCGCCGCACCTTCGCCCTGCTGGCCGCCGCCGTGTCCGCGGCCACCGTCGGCTCCCTGACCCTGGCCGGTTCGGCCTCCGCCGAGAAGGCGGACGCCCAGGCCGACTTCGTCGTCAGCGAGAGCCAGTTCGAGCAGATGTTCCCGGGTCGGAACTCCTTCTACACCTACGCCGGTCTGACCGACGCACTCAGCGCCTATCCGGAATTCACCGGCACCGGCAGCGACACCGTCCGCAAACAGGAAGCCGCGGCATTCCTCGCGAACGTGAGCCACGAAACGGGCGGCCTCGTCTATGTCGTCGAGCAGAACACCGCCAACTACCCGCACTACTGCGACACGTCGCAGCCGTACGGATGCCCGGCCGGAAACGACAAGTACTACGGTCGTGGCCCCATCCAGCTGAGCTGGAACTTCAACTACAAGTCCGCCGGCGACGCCCTCGGAATCGATCTCCTCAACAACCCCGATCTCGTGCAGAACGACGCGGCCGTCGCCTGGAAGACCGGCCTGTGGTACTGGAACACGCAGACCGGCCCCGGCACCATGACCCCGCACAACGCGATGGTCAACGGCGCCGGATTCGGCGAGACGATCCGCAGCATCAACGGCACCCTGGAATGCAACGGAGCCAATCCCGGGCAGGTCCAGAGCCGGATCGACAACTACCAGAAGTTCTCCCAGATCCTCGGCGTCGATCCCGGCGCGAATCTGAGCTGCTGAACGACGCACCATGCCGCGGACCGCGGTGCGCACCCATTCCGCTTGTCGCGGGAGCGGTGCCCATCGGGCCCGCGGCATCGTGCTGTCCGGAGGGGGACCGACCCCGGTCGGAGCCCGACTCCGCCACACCGTCCCAGGCCGGTCGACGCGACGGTCGCGTCGACGCTGTCGGGCGCCCGGGCCCGCCCAGGGGTCATGCCAAGGGTGCCGTCTCCGGGACGCCGGCCTGCGGCGGGGCGCCGTGGTCCGGCCCGGCCGGTGTGGCGGAGTCGGGCGCCGCGCTCGCCCGGGCGCCGGTACGGGTGGCTCCGACGCCCGCGGCGACGACGAAGGCGACGCCCGCGGCGGGGGCCGGCCCGGGGGCCTGTCCCAGCACGAGGAGGCCCATGAGCAGCGCGATGGCGGGTTCCAGACTCATCAGGGTGCCGAACGCGGAGGTGGTGAGGCGGCGCAGGGCCAGGAACTCGAGCGCGAACGGGAGTACCGGACTGAGGGCGGCCAGCGCGAGCATGATCCACAGGCTCGACCACGTGACATGGGCGGCGACCGTGGGCGCGGCGACGAGCATGCCGAGGACGCCCGCGACGGGCATGGACACGGCCAGCCCCTTCAGGCCCGTGACCCGGTCTCCGACCCGCTGGGTCAGCAGGATGTAGGCGGCCCAGCAGGCGGCGGCGGCCAGCGCGTATCCCGCACCGAGCGGGTCGAGGCCGCCGTGCCAGGGCTCGGTCAGCAGGACGACGCCGACCGCCGCCGAGGCCGTCCACACCCTGCGCCCGTGGCCGGGCCCGTACAGGGACACGGCCAGCGGGCCGAGGAACTCCAGGGCGCTCGCCGTGCCGAGCGGCAGCCGGGCGAGGGCGAGCATGAAGAAGAGCATCATTCCCGCGCTCACCGCGCCGAGCACGGAACACGCGAGCAGATCGCGCCGGGTGACGTCGCGTCGCCGGGGCCGGACCAGGATCAGGAGGAGGACACCGGCCCACCCCAGACGCAGCCCCGCCGTGCCCAGCGCGCTGAGCCGGTCGAACAGCGGCACGGTCAGAGCCGAGCCGAGCTGCACGGTGGACATGGAGGCGGCGGCCATGAGGAATCCCGCCCGGGCACCGCTCGGACGCGGCCGGTGTGACGACTTCAGCGCACTCATGGGCCCTAGTAGAGGGCCCCTACACCGTTCGCGTCCACGTGCTGATCCTGAATGAACCGTTCGGCCATCATGGACAATGGCGCCATGGAGACACGCCGCTTGCACCTACTGGTCGAACTGGCCCGGCTGGGCTCGATGCGCGCGGTGGCGGACGCGACGGGCACCACCACGTCGACCGTCTCGCAGCAGATCGGTGTGCTGTCCCGGGAGATGGGCGCCCCGCTCATCGAGCCGGACGGGCGCCGGGTCAGGCTGACGCCGGCCGGCCGCCGGCTGACCGAGCACGCGGGAGGGATCCTCGCCGCCGTCGAGCGGGCCCGCCTTGATCTCGCGCCGGGCGCGGAGCCGGGCGGAACCGTGCGGGTGGCCGGTTTCGCCACCGCTCTGCGCGCCCACCTGCTGCCGTTGGTCACCGAGCTGGCCGCCGCCCACCCGCGGCTGCGCGTCCTGGTCCGCGAGCACGAACCCGCCGAGGCGCTGCACCTTCTGGCCGTCGACGAGGCCGACCTGGCACTCACCTACGACTACAACCTCGCCCCCGCCGCGCCCGACCCCGCCGTGCACTCCACCCCCCTGTGGACGGCCCGGTGGGGGCTGGGCGTCCCGGCCGGGGCCGAGGTGCCCGACGCC
>NZ_WWIA01000562.1 GCF_009870065.1 Streptomyces sp. SID5785
GCGGCCAGCCGGGACAGCATCCCGGCGGCGGCCTGCGGGCGGGGGTCGCGCAGGGTCGCGACCAGCGGCCCGGTCCAGTCGGCGGCCCAGGCGCGGCCCGCGCCGGGTTCGGCGTGGTGGACGTGCACGAGGTCCGGGTCGAGCGCGCGCAGCGCGGCCAGCGGGCTCCGGTCGCGGGCGGTGACGACGGTGACGGGGCACGGGGCGGTGCGCCGGGGCGCGGCGCTCAGCAGTCCACCTGCGGGGGTGACGACGAGGTGGACCTCTTGTCCGGCGCGGCCGAGCGCGGCGGCCTGGTCGAGCACCGCCGCGTTCTCACCGCCCGGCCCGCCCGGCCCGTGGAAGCCGTGCACCAGCGCGATCCTCATGCGAACGCCGCCTCGTGCGCGACCCCGGTCCGCACCAGGGCGAGGTCCTCGCCGAACGGCCCGGCGCCGGCCAGGACCTGGGGCAGTTCGGGCCGCCGGTCGACCTGGAGGAGGACCCGCTCGCCGGGGGCGACCACCTCCTCCCACATGCCGTCGAGCCGCCGCGTCCACCGGGTGTCCCGGTCGCCGAGCGCGTACGGCAGCACCTGCCAGTCCGTGTCGCGCGACGCGGCCCGGCGCACCCCGGCGCGGGGGCCGCGGAAGGGTTCGAAGGAGACGATCCGGCCGCGGTAGCCGGCCCGGCGCAGGGCGCGTCCGAACGTGCCGTCGTGGGCGCCGGAGTCCAGTACGAGATCGATCTCGTGCACGGCGAGTTCGCGCACCAGCGCCCGTACCCGGCCGAACGTCCTCGTCACGTCCCCGCTCCTTCCGTCGTGCCGTGTGCTGTGTTGTGTGCGGTGTCGGTCGCTGTGCCGGTCGCCGTAGCCGTTGTGGCCGTGGTGGCCGTGGTGGCCGTGGTGGCCGTGGTGGCCGTGGTGGCCGTCGTGGCCGTGGTGCCCGTCGCCGGCGCCGCGGGCCGGGGCGTGGCCGTGGTGCCCGTCGTCGTGGCCCGGGGTGTGCCGTGGGCCGTGGCCAGGCGCGTCGCCGGGTGCCGGGCCGGGTCCGGCGTACCGACGCGGCCCGCCCGCAGCAGGAGTCCGACCGCGCCCGTGGCCGCCGCCGCGATCCACCACACGGCCGCCGGGCCGAGGGCGCCGCGGTGCAGCAGCACGCCCGTGACCGTGGTGAGCGCGGTCGCGGCGCCCAGCACGACGGCCGCCCCGGACGCGGTCAGGCCGAGCCGCCGCAGCCGGTGCGCCAGATGGTCGGGCCGCCCCGCCCACCGCAGCGAGACCAGGGCCAGGACCGCGTCGGCGCAGGCCACGGCGGTGAGCGCGAACATCGACGCGGCCGGCTCGGGCGCCGTGTGCTCGGCGTTCACGACGAGCGCCGCTCCCGCGAGCAGGAACCCGGTGAACAGCGCCCCGCAGCCGCCCGCCCGGGCCCGCGCCGGATGCCAGTTGTGCATCAGGAACCCCGTGAGCGCGGCCGCGAACAGACCGAGCAGCACCGCGAGCGCGCCGAGCCCCTCGGCGCCCGCGCACACGCACAGGGCGAGCGCGGTGACCAGGCCGACCGTGCCGAGCACCCCGGCCGACGTGTCGAGCAGCCGGAACGCGTGGGTCACGAAGACGATCCAGAGGACGGCGAGCGCCCCGGTGAGCCAGCCGAGCCCGGCGGCGTGCACGACGGCGCTGGCCGCGGCGGCCTCGACCGCGATCCGCAGCCGGACGTCCAGGCCGCGCGGCCGCAGCCCGTCCACGAGCCCGAGCAGGGCGACCGCGCCGGCGGCGAGCAGCAGCGTGAGCAAGGCGCGGTCGAGCGGCACCGCGCCGAGGGCGGCACCGGCCGCGGTGACCGCCCCGGTCGCGGTGACCAGGGCGAGGCCACCGACCCGGGGCGCGCCCCGGACGGCCGTGCCGCGGCGGCGGCGCCGGCCGAGCGCGAGCGGGCGCAGGAGCGCGGTGAGCACGGTGGTGAGCAGCAGTGCGGCCGATGCGGCGGCGGTTCCCTGGAGCACGTCAGACCCCGGCCGGGGCGACGAGCGGGGTGGCGAGCGAGGTGGCGGCGGTGCGGGCCGCGGCGTCGGCGAGTGCCGCGTCGACCAGGTCGTCGAGGGTGCGGCGGGGCTGCCAGCCGGTGAGGGCACGGAGTTTGCGGGTGTCGGGCACGCGGATGGGGTCCTCGTCGCCGGGTGCGCCGCGCTCGTGGGGGACGAAGCGCAGCGGGGAGGGCGATCCGGCGCGCTCGACGACGAGGCCGGCGAGGTCGGCGACGGCGGTCGGTTCGCCGCAGCCGACGTTGACGACCTCGCCGACGGCGCCGGGGTGGTCGAGGAGCAGCAGCAGGGCGTCGACGACGTCCGCGACGTGGGCGAGGCAGCGCCGCTGGGTGCCGTCGCCGTGCACGGTGAGCGGCTGTCCGGCGAGGGCCTGCGCGGCGAAGGTCGGCACGACGGCGCCGCTGCGGGGCGTCTGGCGCGGCCCGGCGGTGTTGAACAGGCGGGCCACCGTGACCGGGAGGCCGTGCTCGTGGTGGTGGCCGAGCGCGAGGATCTCGTCGACGGCCTTGGCGGTGGAGTGCGACCAGCGGGCCACCGTGGTCTGGCCGAGGATCCGGTCGTCGGTCTCGGCGAGCGGGCCCGCGCCGTTCTTCCCGTAGATCTCCGAGGTGGAGGCGAGCAGCAGCCGGCGGCCGTGGCGCAGCGCGGCGCCGACGACGGTCTCGGTACCGCGCACACCCGCGGTGAAGGACTCGAGCGGCCGGGCGGCGAGCCGGGTGCCGACGGCGGCGGCCAGGTGGACGACGACGTCGCAGCGGCCGGTGAGTTCGTCGACGAGGCGGGCGTCGAGCACGGAGCCGCGCACGAAGCGGAGTCCGCGCTGCGGCCAGGCCCGGGCGAGGTTGCCGCGGTCGCCGGTGGAGAGGTCGTCGAGCACGACGACGGTGTCGCCGCGGTCGAGGAGGGCGTCGGTCAGATGCGAGCCGATGAAGCCCGCGCCCCCGGTGAGCAGGTAGGTGAGCACGCGCATCGGCCCCTCGGTTGCGGTATCGGGATGACACCGGTGGGGCTCGCCCGTCCGGATACCTGCATAAGGTATTCCGTTATGTCCAAATATGGGGCGAATAACACGATCTACGTCGCGACGCCACCGCACCCGCGCGCCACCACACCCGGCACCCCGCACCCCCGCCACGCGCGGCCGCACACCCGCCATGCGCGGCCACACCCCTGCCACGCGCGGCCGCACCAAGGGCTACCTCAGCGACACAGATCACGACCCTGCCGACTACATTGCGACCGGGTAAGTGGGTAGTCTCAGACGGACTGCATAAGTTACCGCTTAGTAATCACTAGTACGTCAACGACGAGACCACCCTCGCAGGCCCGAGGAGCCCCCAAATGCAACTCGCCGCGATCATCGTGTCGCTGGTTACGATCGTGGTCGGCGCGGCCCTGTTCGTCCGCGCCCTCCTGCAGATCTACAACTTCATGCGGCTCGGCCAGAACGTGCCGGCAGGCACCCGAACCGACGAGCCCGTCCAGCGCACCGTCACCGTCGCCCGGGAGTTCCTCGGCCACACCCGGATGAACCGCTGGGGCATCGTCGGTGTCGCGCACTGGTTCGTGGCGGTGGGCTTCTTCTCCCTGCTGCTGACGATCGTCAACGCCATCGGCCAGCTCTTCCAGGCCGACTGGCTGCTCCCGATCATCGGTGAATGGGCGCCGTACAACGTCTTCGTCGAGTTCATCGGCACGATGACGGTCCTCGGCATCGTGGTCCTGATCGTGATCCGCCAGCTCACCCACCCCCGCAAGCCGGGCCGCAAGTCCCGCTTCACGGGCTCCAACTTCGGCCAGGCGTACTTCGTCGAGGCCGTCATCCTCATCGTCGGCGTCTGCATCTTCATGCTGCACGCCCTCGAAGGCGCCCAGCACCACGTCGACTCCTACGAGGCCTCGTTCTTCATCTCGTACCCCGTCGTGAACGCACTGTCGGGCCTGGACGTCTCCACGCTCCAGAACCTGACCTACTTCTTCGCCGGCCTGAAGATCGCGACCTCCTTCATCTGGATGATCACGGTCGCCCTCAAGACCGACATGGGCGTCGCCTGGCACCGCTTCCTGGCCTTCCCCAACATCTGGTTCAAGCGCAACGCCAAGGGCGAGACCTCGCTCGGCGAGCTGCTCCCGATGACCTCCCAGGGCGAGCCGATCGACTTCGAGGACCCCTCGGACGACGACGTCTACGGCGTCTCGCAGATCGAGCACTTCTCCTGGAAGGGCCTGCTCGACTTCTCCACCTGCACCGAGTGCGGCCGCTGCCAGTCGCAGTGCCCCGCGTGGAACACCGGCAAGCCGCTCTCCCCGAAGCTGCTCATCATGTCGCTGCGCGACCACGCGCACGCCAAGGCCCCCTACCTGCTCGCCGGCGGCGGCAAGAACATGGAGGGCGAGGAGAAGGCGACCGAGGGGCAGCTGGCGAACGTGCCGGCCGCCGCCCTCGCGGAGGCCGAGCGCCCGCTCATCGGCACCCTCGAAGAGAACGGCGTCATCGACCCCGACGTCCTGTGGTCCTGCACCACCTGCGGCGCCTGCGTCGAGCAGTGCCCGGTCGACATCGAGCACATCGACCACATCGTCGACATGCGCCGCTACCAGGTGATGATCGAGTCCGCGTTCCCGTCCGAGGCAGGCACGATGCTCAAGAACCTGGAGAAGAAGGGCAACCCCTGGGGCCTCGCCAAGAAGCAGCGCCTCGAGTGGCTCAAGGAACTCGACTTCGAGGTGCCGGTCGTCGGCAAGGACATCGAGGACCTCACCGAGGTCGAGTACCTCTACTGGGTCGGCTGCGCGGGCGCGCTGGAGGACCGGGCGAAGAAGACCACCAAGGCCTTCGCCGAGCTCCTCAACATCGCGGGCGTCAAGTTCGCCATCATGGGCGGCGACGAGAAGTGCACCGGTGACTCCGCCCGCCGCCTCGGCAACGAGCCGCTGTTCCAGCAGCTCGGCCAGGAGAACGTCATGGCGCTCAACATGGCCTTCGGCGAGGAGTACGACGACGACGGCAAGGTGACGGAGGAGTCGAAGAAGCCCCGCACCGCCAAGAAGATCGTCGCCACCTGCCCGCACTGCCTCAACACGATCGGCAACGAGTACCCGCAGATCGGCGGCGACTACGAGGTCATCCACCACACCCAGCTGCTCCAGCACCTGGTGGACGAGGGCAAGCTCATCCCGGTGACCCCGGTCGAGGGCATCATCACGTACCACGACCCGTGCTACCTGGGCCGGCACAACAAGATCTACACGCCCCCGCGCGAGATCATCGGCAAGGTCCCGGGCCTGCGCAACGAGGAGATGCACCGCCACAAGGAGCGCGGCTTCTGCTGCGGCGCCGGCGGCGCGCGCATGTGGATGGAAGAGCGCATCGGCAAGCGCATCAACAACGAGCGCGTCGACGAGGCGCTGTCCCTCAACCCGGACATCGTCTCCACCGCCTGCCCGTTCTGCCTCGTCATGCTGACCGACTCGGTCAACGGCAAGAAGAACGACGGCAAGGCCAAGGAATCCATCCAGGTCGTCGACGTGGCCCAGCTCCTCCTCGACTCCGTCAAGACACCGGCCGATCCGGCGGGCGAGGCGGAGGGCGCGGATGCGCCGGAGCCGGAGCCGGTGAAGTAACCGGCGCCGCGCACGCCATCAAGGGCACCCCGTGGGTTCACGGGGTGCCCTTCTTCTCTCCTGGCGGGCCCCGACGCCGGGCGACCCAGTCCTGGCGGTCCCCGGCGCCGGGCGACTCTTCTCTCCTTGCGGGCTCCGACGCCGGGCGTATCGGTTTCCGCCCGGGCATGCGCCGGCCCGGCCCGACCCGGGGGCGCCGGTACGCCCCAGGCAGGCGCTGCCCCGACCCGGGGGCGCCGGTACACCCAGGCCCGCGCCGCCGCACCGCCCCGATCCCACCATCCCGCCCCCTCCAGGGGCGTTCG
>NZ_WWIA01000563.1 GCF_009870065.1 Streptomyces sp. SID5785
AGGGGCGCGGGGAACTGCGCGCCCAGCCACGACGCACGCGCACCCGAACCCGAACCCGAACCTGCACCCGAACCTGAAGCCGAAAGACGACCGCGGCGTCGCCATGCTGGAGTTCGCCGGATTCCTCCCCTTCCTCCTCGTCATCGGCATGGCCGCGATCCAGCTCGGCCTCGTCGGCTACGGCGCCAACCAGGCGGGCTCCGCGGCCCGCGCCGCGGCCCGCGCCGAGTCCCTCGAACCCGGGACGGGCCAGACCGCCGCCTCGGCCGGCGCCAGCGCCTGGCTGCACCCCACCGCGGCCGTCGGCCAGGGCGACACCGTCACGGCCACCGTCACCGTCCACGTGCCCGCGATCATCCCCCTCTTCGACGGGTGGGACCTGCACCGCACCGTGACCATGCCCAACGACAGGAGAGACCCGTGAGCCTGCGTTCCCGCGTCGTGGCCACGCAGAACGCCACCGGCAGCGGCGTCGAACCGGCCCGCGACGACAGCCTCGTCGCCGTCTACCGGGCCAAGCTCCTCGAGGAGATCGACCTCGCGGAGATGTCCTCGCTCGCCGCCCCCGAACGCCGCACCCGCCTCGAACGGGTCCTGGGCCACATCATCAGCCGCGAGGGCCCCGTCCTCAGCTCCTCCGAGCGCACCCAGCTGATCCGCCGGGTCGTCGACGAGGCGCTCGGCCTCGGCATCCTCGAACCGCTCCTCGCGGACGCCTCCATCACCGAGATCATGGTGAACGGCCCGGACGCCATCTTCGTCGAGCGGGCCGGCCGCGTGGAGCAGCTCCCGCTCCGCTTCGCCTCGTCCGAGCAGCTCATGCAGACCATCGAGCGCATCGTGTCGACGGTGAACCGCCGCGTGGACGAGTCCAACCCCATGGTCGACGCCCGCCTGCCCACCGGCGAGCGCGTCAACGTGATCATCCCGCCGCTCGCGCTGACCGGCGCCACCCTCACCATCCGCCGCTTCCCGCGCGCGTACAGCCTCACCGAACTCATCGAACTCGGCTCCCTCGACGAGCACATGCTGATGCTCCTCGCGGCCTGCGTCCGGGCCCGCTTCAACATCATCGTCAGCGGCGGCACCGGCTCGGGCAAGACGACCCTCCTCAACGCCCTCTCCGCGCTGATCCCGCCCCACGAGCGCATCATCACCATCGAGGACTCGGCCGAGCTCCAGCTCCAGCAGGAGCACGTGATCCGCCTCGAATCGCGGCCCCCGAACGTCGAGGGCAAGGGCCAGGTCACCATCCGCGACCTCGTGCGCAACAGCCTGCGCATGCGCCCCGACCGCATCATCGTCGGCGAGGTCCGCGGCGGCGAGACGCTCGACATGCTCCAGGCCATGTCCACCGGTCACGACGGCTCGCTCGCCACCGTCCACGCCAACACCGCCGAGGACGCCCTGACCCGCCTCCAGACACTGGGCTCGATGTCCGAGGTCGACGTCCCCTTCGAGGCGCTGCGCGACCAGATCAACTCGGCCGTCGACGTCATCGTCCAGCTCACCCGGCACGCCGACGGCTCACGACGCGTCACCGAGATCGCCCTGCTCGTCTCGCACGGCCGCGAACAGTTCACGATCAACACGGTCACCCGCTTCGCCGCCCAGCCCTTCGTCCCCACCGCCGGGGGCGAGCGCCGCGTGCACGGCTACTACGAGCATCTGCCCCTGCCGCGCCGGGTCGCCGACCGCCTCTACGTGGCGGGCGAGACCGTGCCGCCCGGCTTCGGGGTCGTCGAGGTCGCCGACGTCCGCAACACCAGGGAGGCCACCGGATGACCGCCCGCACCGCACCCGGAAGGGGACTCGCTCCGTGACGAACGCCGCCCTCATCGCGCTCGGCGCGACCGTCCTGGCCTGCCTGGTCGCCGTCGCCGGCGCCCACGTCTACGCCTCGGGGCGCGCCCAGCGCCGCACCCTGGAGGACCGCCTCGACGCCTACGGTCCCGGCGGCCCGGCCCTCCCCTCCGGCGCCCGCACCCGCCGCTTCACCGCCGTCGACCGCCGCGCACGCCGCACCCGCCTCGGCCGCGCCGTCCACCTGCGCCTGTCGACGACGGGCCTGGACCTGACCGCGGGCGAGTTCCTCGTCTACGTGACCGCGGTCGTCGCCGCCCTGTGGATCCTCGCCGCGACCACCCTCGCCCCATTCTTCGGCCCGATCGCGGGGGCCGTCGCGATCTGGGCGGCGGTCATCTTCCTCAACTGGCAGCGCCAGAAGCGCATCGAGGCCTTCATCAACCAACTCCCCGACGTGGCCCGCCTCCTCGCCAACGCCACCGCCGCGGGCCTCGCCCTGCGCACCGCCCTCGCGATGGCCGCCGAGGAGCTCGAAGCCCCCGCGGGCGAGGAACTCTCCCGCGTCTCGGACCAGTTGGCACTCGGCCGCTCCGTCGAGGACACCCTCGACGAACTCGCCGCGCGGCTGCCCTCCCGCGAACTCGTCGTCCTCGTCACCACCCTGGTCCTCTCCAACAAGGCGGGCGGCTCCGTCGTCTCGTCCCTGCGCAACCTCACCCAGACCCTCGAGGACCGCAAGGAGACCCGGCGCGAGATCCGCACCATGCTCTCCGAGGTCAACGCCACCGCCTTCACCGTCCCCCTGCTCGGCCTCGGCTCCCTCCTCCTGATCAACTCCTCGAACGACGGAGCCCTCGCCCGCGTGACCGGCTCCGGCATCGGACAGACCCTGATCCTCGTCTCCCTCGGCCTCTACGCCATCGGCTTCTTCGTCATCCGCCGCCTCGGAAAGATCGAGGTCTGACCCGTGTCCACCACCGTCGTGGGACTGCTGCTCGCCCTGGCCGCGGGCCTCGCCGTGCTCGGCGTCCTCACCGGCATCCGCATGTACCGCGCCGAGGCCAAGGTCCCCAGCGACCTCGCTCTCGCCCTGGAGGTCGGCGCCACCCGCGTCTCCGCGGCGGGCTCGGCGGTCGACCGCCTCGGCATGCGCTTCGCCCCCCTCGTCCTGCGCCTCATGGGCCCGCGCCGCGTCGACGCCAAACGCCGCCGCATCGACATGGCCGGCAACCCCGGCGGCCTGACCATCGACCGCTACGCCGCCCGCCGCGCCGTGTACGGGGCCTTCGGCGTCCTCATGGCCCTGGTCTTCCTCAAGAACGGGAACCTGCTCCTCGCCCTGCTCACCCTGGCCTTCGGCGCCCTCGCCGCCGACGCCCTGATCTGGCAGGCGACCCGCGAACGCAAGGAGGTCATCGACCGGACCCTCCCCGACTTCCTCGACGTCCTCGCCGTGGTCGTCTCCGCGGGCCTCGGCTTCCGTCAGGCCCTGGACCGCGTCGCGGAGAAGTACGAGGGGCCCTGGGCGGACGAACTCCGCATCACCCTGCGCCAGATGGACATGGGCGTCCCGCGCCGGCAGGCCTTCGACGAACTGCGCCGCCGCAACGCGTCCGAACAGGTCTCCCAGTTCGTCTCCGCGCTCCAGCAGGGCGAGGAACTGGGCTCGCCCATCGCGGACACACTCATCCAGCTCGCCACGGACATGCGCCGCACCGACGCGCAGAACTCCCGGCGCCGCGCCGCGAAGACGATCCCCAAGGCGACGATGGTCACCCTCGTCTTCATGCTCCCGGCCACGATGATCCTCATCGCGACGGGCATGTTCCTCGGCTCGGGCTCGAACTTCGGGTCGATCCTGGGACGGTGACCGACGCGCCCCGCGCGAGGGCCGACGGCGGTGCCCCGCGGTCCACCCCGGCCCGCGGAGGCAAGCGAGTGTCCCCACCCAACCGCGCCAGCTCCGCACGCACCCGGGCGACCATGCGCGCGGGCCGGCGGAACACTTCGACGGCGGTGAAACGCAGCAGGGCCCGGACCTCCGGACAGCCCTGGATCCGGTTGAACCGCTCGACATCGCGCCGATGCTGCTCGCGGCTCCCGTGATACGCGTACCCCTCGACCTCCACGGCCAGCCCCTCCTCCCGGAACAGGAAGTCGAGGAACACCCGCCGCCCGTCCCCGGTGTCGACCTCGGCCTGGCTCTCGGGGCGCAGCCCGGCATCGACCATGGCCAGCCGCGCCAGCGTCTCCGCGACCGACCCCGACCGCGGATCGACGAGCCCGAGCCACGCAACAGCCTCACCCCGCGCCCCCGGACGAGCCCGCACCGCCTCCTCCACCGCAGGCAGCCGAGTGAGAGCCCCCCGCCGTACCGGCCGGTCCCGCCCGACGGTCCGGCACGTCAGCGCCGACTCGACGGCGACCAGCCAGGCATCCCGGGGCATCCCGGAGAGCAGCAGATCAGCGAGGGTCCGGTCCGGGGACGTCACCAGCAGCCCGTGCCGCCGCGACACGTCACGCGGCCCCAGAACCGCCCGGTGAACCCGCAGCCCGTCGCGCCGCTTGCTGCGCTTGCGGCGCTCCGGATCGATGAACTCCGGAACGGCCGCGACCGCCCCCGGCATCTCGATCCGCCAGAGCACAGCGGCAGCGAGGTGACTGACGACGAGCCGAGCACACAGAGCCTGCTCGGCCCGCAGCCGCATCAGGAGATCGACCCGCCGCCCGGGCTCGGCCCAGACTCCGGCCACGACCCGCACCCAGCCGCTGCGCGCCAACTCCCGGTACAGCGCCCGATGCTGCCACCCGGCCCGCACCGCATGCGAGGCCACGAGCAGCCCCCGCTCGGCAAGACACGCCAGCGGAGCCGGCCCGTTGCCCTCGTTTCCGTCGTACATCCCCCAAGCGTGCCCGCGAACGGGCGGAGGCGCGGGAGGCTGTGGATAACTCGGGACGCGATGGGGCGGGGACGCGTCGAGTGGTGCCGTGGGCGGCGGCCCGTCGGCGGCCGACCGGACCGGTGGGGCTGAGGGTCCGTCGCACGCGACGGTGGGGTGGCAGAGGTGGTTCGAAGTCGGGCGCGGGCCGGTGGGCGCCCTTTCATGGATTGCGTGGCTGGTCTCCGGCGGATGGTTGCGCTACCTCCGCTTCTCTCGTCGTCAGCCGACTCCCCGTCCTGGGCGGGCTTTCGTCGGCTGAGGAGGAGGGGTGGAAGGAGCAGCGTCACCATCTTCGTCAAGCCCCTTCGGCCGTGCCCGCCACACCAGCCGACGGGTCGGGTGCGGCTATGTGTGGGGGAGAGGTGGGGAAAGGCGCAGCTACGGGGAGTGGGGTGCGCGGGTGGTCGGTCGGCTTGCGGCCGGTGGGGCGGGTGTGACTGCGGGGGTCACATGTGTCCCGCCCGTCTCGAGGCGGGAGGGGAGTGGAGCGTTTGTGACGTACTTGCGGAACCAGCCGGGGTAGGGGTGTCACAAGGGTTCCACTCGCCCGTCTCCACGGGGGCGCGGTCGGCCGACCGCCTCTGCACCGCTCCCCGTAGCTGCGCCTTTTCACCCTCACCCCACCGATAGCCGCACCCGACCCGTCGGCTGGTGCGGCGGGCACGCCCGAAGGGCCTCTACGGAGATGGTGACCTCGGCCGCTTCCACCCTCATCCTCAGCCGACGAAAGCCGGCCCAGGACGAAGGGTCGGCTGACGACGAGAGAAGCGGAGGTAGCGCAACCATCCGCCGGAGACCAGCCACGCAATCCATGA
>NZ_WWIA01000564.1 GCF_009870065.1 Streptomyces sp. SID5785
GGGGCCGCTGCCGGACGGCGGCTTCCGGGTGGCCGCCCGACTCCCCCTGACGGAAAAGGACTTCACGTGACCACACGCGTCATCATCGTCGACGACCAGGCCATGGTGCGGGCCGGTTTCGCCGCGCTGCTCGCCGCCCAGAGCGACATCGACGTGGTGGGCGAGGCACCCGACGGAGCGCAGGGTGTCGAGCTGAGCCGACGCACGCACCCCGACGTCGTTCTGATGGACGTCCGCATGCCCGAGATGGACGGTCTGGAGGCGGCCCGCCGGCTCCTGTCCCCGCCGCCGGGCGTGACGCACCGGCCCCGCGTCCTGATGCTGACCACCTTCGACGTCGACGACTACGTGTACGAGGCGCTGCGTGCGGGGGCGAGCGGCTTCCTCCTGAAGGACGCGCCGCCGGCCGATCTCATCGCGGCGGTGCGCGTCGTGGCGTCGGGCGACGCGCTGCTCGCGCCGTCCGTGACGCGCCGGCTGATCGCGGACTTCGCCCGGCAGCGTCCGGCCGGGCGCGGCAAGCCCGCGCTGCGGCTGAAGGGGCTCACGGAGCGGGAGACGGAGGTCCTCTCGCTGGTGGCGCGCGGGCAGTCGAACACGGAGATCGCGGACACGCTCGTCCTCGCCGAGCAGACGGTGAAGACACATGTGAGCCGCGTCCTGACCAAGCTCGACCTGCGGGACCGGGCCCAGGCGGTGGTCTTCGCGTACGAGTCGGGCCTGGTGACTCCGGGCGAGTAGCTCCCGGCCCGGCGCTCCCGCCGGGGGCACCCCCTACCCGGGTAGCATCCCGCGCTTGGCTCCCCGGTATGACGACCGGGCCACGGCCCTCCCCGCACGCTGCACCTCGTCGGTACGAGAACAGCGTGAGAGGGCGGAACATTGAGGCTACGCAAGGGCGGGCGGCACACGGCCGAGGTGCGGCCGAAGGACCGTGAGAGCACCGAGAGCCCCGCGGGCGCCTCCGGCATCGCCGTCGAACTGCGCGGGGTGCGCCGGGAGTACGGGCGCGGCGCCGGTGCGGTGCGGGCGCTCGCGGGGGTCGACCTGGCCCTGCCACGCGGGACGTTCACCGCGGTCATGGGGCCCTCCGGGTCCGGGAAGTCCACCTTCCTCCAGTGCGCGGCCGGGCTGGACCGGCCGACGTCGGGGTCGGTGCGCCTCGGCGGCACGGAGATCACCGGCATGAAGGAGAACGCGCTCACCGAACTCCGGCGCAGCAGGCTCGGGTTCGTCTTCCAGGCGTTCAACCTGCTGCCGTCGCTGACCGTCGAGCAGAACGTCCTGCTCCCGATGCGGCTGGCGGGGCAGCGCCAGGACCGGCGGCGGGCCGCCGAGGTGCTCGCGCAGGTCGGGCTCGCCGACAAGGCGCGGCGCCGTCCCGGCGAGCTGTCCGGTGGCCAGCAGCAGCGGGTGGCGGTCGCCCGCGCCCTGGTCACGGCGCCGGACGTGGTGTTCGCCGACGAGCCGACGGGCGCGCTCGACACCCGGACGGCGGGTGAGGTCCTCGGTCTGCTGCGGCACGCCGTGGACCGGCTCGGCGCCACGGTCGTCATGGTCACCCACGACCCGGTCGCGGCGGCCTGGGCGGACCGTGTGCTCTTCCTCGCCGACGGGGCCTTCGCGGACGCTCTGGAGCGCGGTTCGGCGGACGCGATCGCGGCACGCATGTCGGCGCTCACGGCCCGCGGCTCCCGCGCCGGTGCGATGGCCGGTGCGCTGGCTGGTGCGCCGGGGGGTGCGTCCGCATGATGCGCCCCAACGGGCTGGCGCGCGCCGCCGTCCGCTTCAAGCCCGCGTCGTTCGCGGGCACCTTCCTCGCCCTGCTGATGTCCGCGCTCGTGGTGTCGGCGTGCGGGATCCTGCTCGAGACCGGGCTGCGCGCGTCCGTGCCGCCCGAGCGCTACGCCCACGTCCCGGTCCTCGCGGCCGCGGACCAGAACGAGTACGTCGTCACCGGCAGCGGCGAGGACCTGGAGAAGGAGGCGACTCCGCTGCCGGACACGGCGCGCCTGGACGCCGGGCTCGCGGCGCGGGCCGCCGCGGTGCCGGGGGCGGCGGGCGCCGTCGCGGACTTCACGTTCCCGGTCCGGGCCGGGGACCACGCGCTCACCGGTCACGGCTGGGGCTCTCACGCGTTCACCGGGACGGTGCTGCGGTCGGGGTCGGCGCCCGGCGCGGGCGAGGTCGTGCTCGATCCGGCGACGGCGCGCGCGGCACACGTGTCGGCCGGCGACTCCGTCGCGCTGCGCACGGCGGCCGGCGAACGGGACTTCCGCGTGGCGGGTGTCGCCGACGCCGGTGCGGCGGAGGCGGCGCGGACGACCGGCGCGGCGGGCGCCTTCGCGTGGTTCGCCGACGACGGGGCACCCGCCCTGGCCGGCCACCCCGGCCGGGCCGACGCCGTCGCCGTGCTCGCCGCGCCGGGCACCGACACCGGCGCGCTCGCGCACTCCGTGCAGAAGGCGCTCGCCGGTTCGGGCGCGCTGGTGCACGTCGGGGACGACCGCGGCGCCGTCGAGGACCCGGGTCTCGCGCAGGCCGAGGTGACCCTGTTCGGGATCGGCGGCTCGTTCGGCGGGATCGCGGCGCTCGTCGCCGTGTTCACCGCGGCCGGGACCGTGGCCCTGTCCGTGTCCCAGCGTGCCCGCGAGTTCGCGCTGCTGCGCGCCGTCGGCGCCACGCCGCGCCAGATCCGCCGTGCGGTCGCCTCCGAGGCGCTGCTCGTCGCGCCGCTCGCCGGGATCGCCGGGTGCCTTCCCGGGATCGGCCTCGCCCACTGGTGGTTCGGGCAGTTGCGCGACCGTGGCGCGGTCCCGGAGGCGGTGCAGCTGCACGTCTCGGTGCTCCCGCTGATCGCCGCCGTCGGCGTCGGGCTGCTCACCGCGCTCGGCTCCGGCTGGATCGCCGGACGCCGTCCTGCCCGGACCAAGCCGGGGCAGGCGCTGACCGACGCGTCCGTGGAGCGGCTGCGCCCGGGCGTGATCCGGACCGTGCTCGGTCTCGGCGCGCTGGTGGGCGGCGCGATCCTCACCGGGGTGTCGGCGCGCTCCACGGGCGACGACGCGGCGGGCGCGGCGCTCGGCGTCGTGATGGCCTTCATGCTGGCCGTGGCGCTGCTCGGCCCGCTGGTGGCGCGGCTGTGCGCGGGGCTGTTCGGACTGCCGCTGCGGGGCGCGGGTCCCGCGGCCGGGCTGGCGGCGGCCAACGCCCGTACGAACGCACGGCGGTTGGCCTCCGCGATCACGCCGATCGTGCTCGCGGTGGCGTTCGCCTCGACGCTCGTCTTCATGCACACGAGCGAGAGCCGTGCCGCCGACGAGCAACGGCGCGCGGGGATCACCGCGGACCACGTGGTCACGCACCCGGCCGGGCTGCCGGCCGACGCCGCGGCCCGGGCGGCCCGGACGCCGGGGGTGGACACGGCGGTCGGGCTGCTGAGCAGCCAGGTCCTGGTGCCGGTCGGATCGGGCGAGTTCGCGTCGTTGCAGGGCGCGGCCGTCCAGGGCATCAGCGGCTCCGGCTCCGACCTGGCGAAGGTCCAGGACCTGGACGTGCGCGCGGGCGGGCTCGACCGGATCGGCGCCGGGCGCATCGCCGTCGACCGGACGCTCGCCGAGGCGGCGGACGCCGGGGTGGGCGACCGGCTGCCGCTGTACCTGCCGGACGGCACGCGCACGAGCCCCGAGATCGTCGCGGTGTACGGGCGCGGCCTCGGCCTGGCCACGGTGACGATGGACCGGGCGTCGCTGTCCGGGCACGTCACGTCGGGCTTCGACAGCGCCCTGCTGGTGCGCGGCGGCTCGCCGCGGTCGCTCGCCGCCTTCGGCGAGGTCACCGACGCGTCCGGGTACGCCACGCAGCGGAACACGGACGCCGAACTCGGCGCGTGGATGAACAACATGATGGCCGCGGTCCTCGGTGGATTCGCCGCGGTCGCCGCCGTCAACACGCTCGTGATGACGGTCCTCGACCGCCGCCGCGAGCTGGACACCCTCCGCCTGGTCGGCTCCACACGGCGCCAGGTCCTGACGATGCTGCGCTGGGAGGGGCTGCTCGTCTCCGTGGCGGGCGTCGTCCTCGGCTCCGCGATCGCCGCGGCCACGCTCGTCCCGATGGTGCACGGCATGACCGGCCGGGGACCGTACGTGCCCCCGCTGCTCTACGGGACCTTCGCCGCGGCCGGGATCGGCACGGCCCTGCTCGCCGTCACCCTGCCCGCCCGGGCCGTGCTGCGCCGCGCACCGTGACGCGCGGGCGCGGGGCGGGAGTCCACCCGGCTCCGGTTCCCGCCCCGCGCCCCTGACCCCGCGTACCGCTGAGCCCCTGCCGCGCCCGTCCGACGAAAGGAAGCTCGTGCCCCTCGACGCGCCCGCCCGCGCGATCCCCGTCCGGAAGTCCGCCCTCGGCGCGCTCGGCGCCCTGGCCCTCGCCACCGGCGCCCTCGAGTCGGTGGTGACACCCACCCTGCCGCTACTCCAGCGCGAACTGCGCATGAGCCCGGGCGAGGGCGCGCTCCTGAGCATCGTGCTCCTCATCACCGGCGCGCTCGTCACGCCGGCCGCCGGGAGGTTCGGCGACCGCTACGGCGGCAGGCGGGTTCTCGTGCTGCTGATGGCGGTCGTGTCGGCGGGCGGCCTCGTGTCCGCTCTGGCGCCGAACCTGCCGGTGCTGCTGCTCGGGCAGGTGCTGCAGGGCGCGATGGTGGGCGCGCTGCCCCTGTCGTTCATCCTGCTGCGCACCCATCTGCCCGCGGGCCGGGCGAAGACGGCCATCGGGGTGGTCAGCGGACTGTTCGTCGGCGGCGGCATGACCGGCACGCTGGCCGCCGGGCCGGTGGCCGAAGGGCTCTCCCGGCACTGGATGTTCGCCCTGCCGACGGGCGCGGTCGCCGCCGCGACCGTCCTCGTGCACCGGCTGATGCCGCAGGACCCGCCGGGCCTCTCCGGCGGCCCGCGCTTCGACTGGGCGGGCCTGCTGCTCCTGAGCGGGGCCCTGGTCGTCCTCATGCTCGTCCTCGCGCTGGCTCCCGAACTCGGCGCGCAGCCGGTCCTGTTCGTCGCTCTCCTGGTCCTGCTGGCCGTCCTGGCCACGGCGTGGACGGCGGTCGAGCGTCGCTCGGCGGCTCCGACGGTCGATCTCCGGCTGCTCGCGCGGCCCGCGGTGTGGCGGGCGTGCGTCCTCACGCTGGTGGTGTGCGCGGGCACCTCGGTCGCCGTCTATCTCGTGCCGCAGTTGTTGTCGGTGTCCGGCGACGGCTACGGGTTCGGGGCGAGCGCGACCCGGATCGGGCTCCTGCTGCTGCCGGGCGCCGTGGCCGCTTCGCTCGCCGGTCCGCTCAGCGGCACCGCGACCCGCCGGCTCGGTGCCCGCGCCGTGGTCGCCTTCGGCGTCGTCCTCCTGACCGGCGCCCTGTTCGCCCTGGCGGCCGTGCACTCCGAGGTGTGGCACGTCGTCGTCGGGAAGGCGTGCGTCGCGCTCGCCAACGGCCTGTGCGTCACGGCCCTGGTGACGAGTACCGCCATGTCCGTCGGCCGGGGCGACACCGGGATCGCCTCCGGTCTCGTCCTGGTCTCCCGCGTGGTCGGTTTCGCCGTGGGCGCGCAGCTCGGTGGCGCTCTGCTCACCGCCGGGACACCGGCCGGTTCTGCGGTGCCGGCCGAGTCGGTGTTCGTCGCCGGATTCCTCGTGGCCGGCGCCGTGTCGGCGCTGTCCCTGCTCGTCGTCCGCACCCTGTCCGAAGGAGACAAGTAGTGAACCCCACCATCGGGAGGCCGTCCGCCGCATCGCCCGCTCGGCGCCGTCGGGCGCTGGTCAACGGGGCCGGAGTCGCGGGCATCGCCGTCGCTTACTGGCTCGTCCGCTCCGGCTACGACGTCGCGGTCGTGGAGAGGGCCGACGCGCCGCGCCGCGGCGGGTATCCGGTCGACATCCGCGGCACCGCGCTGGAGGTGGTGCGCCGGATGGGTGTGCTGCCGCGGCTGCGGGAGGCACACGTCGACCTGCGCCGGATCACGTTCCTGGAGGAGGACGGGGGCGTGGTCGCGTCGCTGCCGCCGCACGCGGTCACCGGCGGCGCGCCGGGGCGGGACCTGGAGGTGCGGCGCGGCGACCTCACGGCCATCCTGCGCGAGGCGGTCGGCGACGACGTCGAGTTCGTGTTCGGGGACCGCGCCGAGCACCTCGACGAGACGCCCGCCGGCGTCGACGTCACCTTCCGCTCGGGCGGCACCCGGACGTTCGATCTGGTCGTCGGCGCGGACGGGATGCACGCGTGGACCCGCGCGGCGGTGTTCGGTCCCGAGGAACGGTTCCACCGGTATCTCGGCCTGTGCTTCGCGGTGTTCACCACGCCCAACACGCGCGGACTCGCCCACGAGACGGTGATGTGGAACGCCCCGGGCAGGGCGGCCGCGCTCTACGCCGTCGGCGACCGGCCCGAGGTGCACGCGTTCCTGACGGTCGCACGCCCCGAACCGCCGCACGAGCTCACGGACCCGGCGGCCCGGCCGTCGCTGCTCGCCGG
>NZ_WWIA01000565.1 GCF_009870065.1 Streptomyces sp. SID5785
GCGCCCGCGCCGCGGACGAGGACCGGCGCGCCGCCCAGCGCTCGGCGGACGACGCCCACCGCACCGCCCGCACCCTGCGCGCCGAGCGTGCCGAGATCGCCGGCGCTCCCGACGACGTCCCCGAGGGCGAGCCGGGCGAGGCGCCGCAGTCCTCGCTGCCCGCCCTGCGCGAGGCGTACCGCGCCGCGTCCCAGGTCTACGAGAAGGTCGGCGTCGGCGCCGACCTGCGCGCCGAGCAGGCCCGCGCGGAGAGCGACGAGTCGGCGGCCCTCGCCGAACTGGACCGGCTGAGCAACAAGGTCCGCACCCGCGCCGCCGCCCTCCTCGAATCACCCGAGGGCTCCGACGGCCCGTCCCGCCAGGCCGCGGCAGCCCGCGCCGAGGAGCTCGTCCAGTTGCTGGAGACGCGCGCCTCCACCGCGAGCGAGCAGCTCGGCCGGCTGCGCGGCGAGGCCGAACGGCACGCCCCGCAGGACGACGCCGAGGCCCACACCGACCTGCCCGCGGACCTCGTCCCGGACGGCACCGAGCACGCCCAGACGCTGCTGCGCACGGCGACCGGCGACCTGGCCGCGCACACCGAGGCGCTGGCCTCCGCCCGCTCCGCCCACACCGAACTGCTCGACGCGCACCGCGCCGCCGAGGACGGGGCCGGCGGCTTCGACGAAACCGCCGCGCTGCTGCGGGACCTGCTCCGCGACCACACCGCGGACACCGAGGAGCAGGACGAGCCCGAGCCGTACCCCGGCACGCTGGAGGAGGCCCGGCACTCCGCCGCCGAGGCCCGACGCTCGCTGCGCGGCTGCGCCGCCGACCTGTCCGCCGCCGAGGCCGCCGTCCGCGAGGCGAGCGACATCCTCGTACGGCACGCGAACGCGACGCGGTACGAGCAGGTGCGCACGCCCGCGCGCCAGCAGATCCGGGAGCTGCCCGCTGCGGCCCTGCCCGAGCACGCGCAGAAGTGGGCCGACGCGTTCGCACCCCGGCTGCGGGTCCTCACCGACGAACTGGCCCAGCTGGAGCGGAACAGGGACTCGATCGTGGACCGTCTGCGCGGCCTCGTGGAGTCCTCGCTCGCCACGCTGCGCTCCGCCCAGCGGCTGTCCCGGCTGCCCGAGGGGCTCGGTGAGTGGTCCGGCCAGGAGTTCCTGCGGATCCGCTTCGAGGAGCCCGATCAGGCCACGCTCACCGAGCGGCTCGGCGAGGTCGTCGACGAGGCGACCCGCGCGGCCGTGAAGAAGAACTCCGACCTGCGCCGCGACGGCATGTCGCTGCTGCTGCGCGGCGTCGGCGCGGCGCTCCGGCCCAAGGGCGTCGCCGTCGAGATCCTCAAGCCGGACGCGGTGCTGCGCGCCGAGCGGGTGCCCGTCGGACAGATGGGCGACGTCTTCTCCGGCGGTCAGCTGCTGACCGCGGCCATCGCCCTGTACTGCACGATGGCCGCCCTGCGGTCGAACGATCGGGGACGCGACAAGCACCGCCACGCGGGCACGCTGTTCCTCGACAACCCGATCGGCCGGGCCAACGCGACGTACCTGCTGGAGCTCCAGCGCGCCGTCTCCGACGCCCTCGGGGTGCAACTGCTCTACACCACCGGCCTGTTCGACACGACCGCGCTCGCCGAGTTCCCCCTCGTCATCCGGCTGCGCAACGACGCGGACCTCAGGGCCGGTCTCAAGTACATCAGCGTGGAGGAGCACCTGCGCCCCGGGCTGCCGCAGCAGGACCCGGACGGCGAGACGGTGCACGGCGAGATCACCGCGACCCGCATGTACCGCAAGCCGGAGCCGCAGGCGGGCTGAGACCGGCCCGCGGCGCCGCCGGTCAGCTGTGCGTCAGCTGCCCGGCCCCGCCGTGCCCCCGTATGTTCTCCACGGGTGCGCGGCGGGCCGAGCGCTCCGCGCGCCGGGTGCGGCGGCGCTCCCGGCGCAGCTGCCGGGCGGTGCTGGCAGGGACCGAGACGACCCCGTGCCGCTGGTTCCACACCTGTCTCGTGACCCAGACGTCGAGGACGCCCCAGGTCGCGACCACCGTGCTGCCCACACTGCTGAGGACCATGGGGAACGCCAGCCAGGAGTCGGTCAGCGTGCACAGGAACGCGATCATCGCCTGGATCAGCGTCAGCGACACGATGAGCACCGCCCGCACCGCGGCCGTGCGCACCGGATCGGGCATGCGCCGCCGCGTCGCCGGCTCCTCGACCCACAACTCCCTCTGCCCCGCCGTGCCCATCGCCAGTCACTCCCCACCGCTTCCGGGACCCGCGCCCGTCGTCTGCACCGGCGCTGCACGGTGACTGCCCGATTTGCGCCGCTTCACGCCAACCCAGCGGTCCTGGTCCCCGCTCTGCCCGTGATCTGTGAGGTAGGACGTGCGGGGAGCCCGGAAGATTCCCGAAATCGGACAACTGCCCTGCTCTCCCGGTGAGGAGCGAAGGATTCCGGCCAACTGGCCGGTCATGTCTGCCGATCATGTTCGACCTGCCGACCCCGATCGCGTGCCGCAATCTCCCGCAATGCCCGGACAACTCCCGACGCGTTCAGGGGTGTTCGGCCGAACACCGTCCGGACGGGTCTTCGAGTTACTCCCGTCTCAGTAGTAGGCTCGCGCCGCTTGTTGACGTACATGTGTGCCCCCTGAGACCGCAGGGGCGATCTTGGGGGAGGCCATGCGCTTTCGCGGGAAGTCCATCCGCAGGAAGATCGTGGCGTTGCTGCTGGTGCCGTTGCTGTCCCTGACCGCCGTCTGGGCCTTCGCCACCGTCATCACGGGCCGCGCCGCCGTCCAGCTCATCTCGGCGGGCAAGATCGCCGACGCCCTGGCCACCCCGCTCGTCGACACCAGCCGCTTCCTCCAGGACGAGCGCCGTCAGACCCTCGTCTACCTCGCCGACCCGCGGGCCTCCGAGGCCCAGTCGGCCCTGCGGACCAAGCGCTCGGCGTCCGACGCGGCCATCTCCGCGATCAAGGAGCGGGCCCGCGACACCGACGTGCGCGACGACCTCGACGACGACGCCCGCGCCGCCCTCGACTCCGCCGTCGAGGGATTCGACGGCATCGAGGCGCTGCGCCGCAACGTCGACGAGGGCACCGTCACCCGCGTCCAGGCGCTCGACTTCTACAACCGCCTCGTCGCCCCCGCCTTCGACTTCCTCACCGACCTGACCGCCCTGGACGACGCCAAGGTGGAGCGCCAGGGCCGCGCCGTCGTCGGCGTCGTCCGCGCCCGCGAACTCCTCTCCCAGGAGGACGCGCTCGTCGGCTCCGGGCTCGTCGCCCGCCGCATGAACCAGAAGGAACTGCGCCAGGTCTCCGACCTCATCGCCCAGCGCACCCTGCTCTACGACACGAGCCTCGCCATGCTCCCCGAGGACGAGCGCGCCCGCTACGAGCGCTACTGGAAGAGCCCCGACACCACCCCGCTGCGCACCGCGGAGCAGGCCGTCGTCAACGGCGCACCGGGCACCCCGCGCGGCGTGAGCGCCCAGAGCTGGACCGGCGCCGCCGGCCCCGTGCTCGACGAACTCGTCGACCGCGACACCGCCACCTCCGACCGCTACGAGGAGCGCACCCGCCCCGCCGCCCTCGAGGTCTTCCTGCTGGCCGGCATCGCGGGCGTGCTCGGCCTCGTCGCCCTGCTCGTCTCGCTGTTCCTGTCGGTCCGCATCGGCCGCAGCCTCATCCGCGACCTGCGCGGCCTGCGCCTCGAAGCGCACGAGGCCTCCGGCGTCCGGCTGCCCAGCGTCATGCGCCGACTCGCCACCGGCGAGGAGGTCGACGTCGAGACCGAGGCCCCGCGCCTCGAGTACGACAAGAACGAGATCGGGCAGGTCGGACAGGCACTCAACACCCTGCAGCGGTCCGCCGTCGAAGCCGCCGTGAAACAGGCCGAACTGCGCCGCGGCGTCTCCGAGGTCTTCGTCAACCTCGCCCGCCGCAGCCAGGTCCTGCTGCACAAGCAGCTCACCCTGCTCGACACCATGGAGCGCAGGACCGAGGACACGGACGAACTCGCCGACCTCTTCCGGCTCGACCACCTCACCACCCGCATGCGCCGGCACGCGGAAGGCCTCGTGATCCTCTCCGGCGCCGCGCCGTCCCGCCAGTGGCGCAAGCCCGTCCAGCTCATGGACATCGTCCGGGCCTCGGTCGCCGAGGTCGAGGACTACGAGCGCATCGAGGTGCGCCGGCTCGCACGGGTCGCCGTCACCGGCCCCGCCGTCGCCGACCTCACCCACCTCGTCGCCGAACTCCTCGAGAACGCCAC
>NZ_WWIA01000566.1 GCF_009870065.1 Streptomyces sp. SID5785
GCCAGCCCGGCGGCGCGAGGACATAACCGGCCTTGTCGCGCCACCGCCGCGCTCCGCGCACGTCGCGCACCATGCGGGCGAACTCCCCGTACTGGAGGGTCAGCAGGTTGTACGTGTTCACGGGCGTGGTGAGTCCGTAGGTCGGCCGGTGCAGCTCCTTCTGGAAGGTGCCGAACATCCGGTCCCAGACGATCAGGATTCCGCCGTAGTTCTTGTCGAGGTACTCCGGGTCGCTGCCGTGATGGACACGGTGATGCGAGGGGGTGTTGAAGACGAACTCGACGGGGCGCGGCAGGCGTCCGACGGTCTCGGTGTGGGTGAAGAACTGATAGATCAGGTTGACCGTGAAGGCGACGTAGATCGTCCACGGCGAGAAGCCCAGCAGCGGCAGGGGCGCCCAGAAGATCGCCTCCGACCAGGGGTTCCACTTCTGCCGCAGGGCGGTGCCGAAGTTGAAGTACTCGCTCGAGTGGTGCGCCTGGTGCGCGGCCCAGCCGATGCGCACCCGGTGCGAGAAGCGGTGGTTGGCGTACCAGGCGAGGTCGACGACCAGGGTCAGCAGCACCCAGCTCCACCACGTGCCGGCCGGGATGTGCCAGAGGGCGACGTACTCCCACAGGAAGACGAACACCACCAGCGTGGCCAGCTTGAACAGGAGCGAGGAGACGAGCGAGCCCACTCCCATGGCCAGGCTGGTGCGGGTGTCCCGGGCGAGGTACCCGGTCACGGGCTCGCCGGGGTCGCGGTCGCGCAGGGTCGCCGCCTCGATGACGATCGACAGGACGAAGACCGGCATCGCGTACAGCAGCGGGGTGTCGAGCTGGTGCCACACCGCCTCGGGCATGGGACGCCTCCTTGAATTGACTGATGCGTAAGTTACTCATTGGTCAATTCAAGGTCAATGGCTGTCCCGAACCCCCGCGCGTGACCGGTCAGCCGAGGGCCGCGACGAGCCGACGGCTCCTGGCCGCCATCGCCGCGGCCGTCTGCTCGGGATGCCGCAGCCACCAGTCGACGAGGGCGGCCACGACCCCGGTCCACGCCGCCACCATCGCCGAACGGTCCTCCGGATCGGTCAGCCCCCGGTCCGTCAGGAACGCGGCGACGCCGCGCTCGGCCTGCTCCCCGATGCGCCCGCGTGCCGCACACGCCGCGTCCGCCGCGGGCCCCTCGGCCGGATGGGACTGGTCGTAGACGACCTTCCAGTCGTGCGGGCGCGGTTCGAGTGCCGTGAAGATCGCCGCGAGGGTCCGGTGCGCCATGTCGAGCGTGGCCGGACCGCTGATCGCGACGTCGATGGCATCGCCGAGCACGGCCGCGGCCCGCTCCACGCACGCGACGTACAGCCCGTCCTTGGAGCCGAAGTAGCCGTAGACGAGCGGCTTGGACACGCCCGCGGCAGCGGCGACCGCACCCAGCGACAGGCCCGCGTACCCGACCCGTCCGATCTCCGCGGCCGCGACGTCCAGCATCTGCGCCTCCCGCTCGGCCCGGGGAACCCCCTTGGTCCCGACCGCACTCACCACGTCGCCCGCCCCTTCCGTCCGTACCGCTGCGCACCCCGCACCTTACGCAGTCCGCGGCGGCCGCCCCGACCGTCCGGTGCGGCCGCCGGGGCGTGGTGTCAGTCCAGGTCGAGTTCGGGCTCGTACATGTCCAGCCACAGGGCGAGGTCGAGCGTGCGCTCCAGGCCCCGGCGGGCGGCCTGCGAGACACCGAGCGGCTCGCCGTGCGCGGCGGCGGCCACCCGGTCGCGGTCGAGCAGGTCGAAGACGCGGTGCGAGGGGCGGGTGAGCAGGTCCTTGGCGTGGTCCTGCAGGGCCGTCGCGTACTTCGGGTCCTGGGTCGAGGGATAGGGACTCTTGACCCGGTCGTACACCGACCGCGGCAGCACGTCCGCGGTCGCCTCGCGCAGGAGGCTCTTCTCGCGACCGTCGAAGGACTTCAGCGCCCAGGGGGTGTTGTAGACGTACTCCACGAGCCGGTGGTCGCAGAACGGCACGCGCACCTCCAGGCCCACGGCCATGCTCGCCCGGTCCTTGCGGTCGAGAAGGATGCGTACGAAGCGGGTGAGGTGGAGGTGGCAGATGCGGCGCATGCGGTACTCGAAGTCGCTCTCGCCGTCGAGGCGTCGGATGCCGGACACCGCGGTGGCGTAGCTGTCGGCGACATAGCCCTCCAGGTCGAGACGCTTGGCGAGGTCCGGGCGGAGCACCCCGGCGTCGTCCCCGAAGTGCCGGCCCATCCGCACCAGCCACGGGAACGTGTCGGCGGTCCGGGCCTCTTCGTCGAAGAACTGCAGGTAGCCGCCGAACACCTCGTCCGCGGACTCTCCGGACAGCGCGACGGTGGAGTGCTCGCGGATGGACTTGAAGAGCAGGTACAGGGAGGCGTCCATGTCGCCGAACCCCGCGGGCAGGTCCCGGGCGCGGATGACGCGGGCCCGCACCTCCGGATCGGCCAGCGCGTGGGAGTCGAGCACGATGTCGCGGTGGTCGGTGCCGGCCGAGCGTGCCACGTCGTGCACGAAGGGCGTGTCCGGGGTGCCGCGCAGTTCGTCGGCGACGAAGTTCTCGGCCTGCCCGACGAAGTCGACCGCGAAGCTGCGCACGGTCTCGCCGCGCGCGGCGAGCTGACGGGCGGCGATCGCCGTCATCGCCGAGGAGTCGAGCCCACCGGAGAGCAGGGTGCAGCGCGGCACGTCCGAGACGAGCTGACGGCGCACGATGTCGTCGAGCAGGCTCCGCACGGTGTCGATGGTGGTGGCCTTGTCGTCGGTGTGCGCCTTGGTCTCGAGCGTCCAGTACGCGTGCCGGCGCAGCCCGGAGCGGTCGACGGTGACGACGGTGCCGGGCTCGACCTCGTGCATGCCGTCCCACACGGCGTGCCCGGGAGTCTTCACCATCGTGAACAGCTCGCGCAGCCCGTCGAGGGTGACCCGGGACCGGGCGAGCGGGTTGGCGAGGATCGCCTTCGGCTCGGAGCCGAACAGGACGCCGTCGGCCGTCTCGTAGAAGTAGAAGGGCTTGATGCCCATGCGGTCGCGGATCATCAGGAGCTTGTCCGCGCGGCCGTCCCAGACGGCGAAGGCGTACATGCCGTTGAGCCGCTCGGGCAGCGACTCGCCCCACTCCAGGTAGCCGCGCAGGACCACCTCGGTGTCCGAGTCGGTCCTGAACGTGTGTCCGCGGGCGGCGAGTTCGGATCGCAGCTCGGTGTAGTTGTAGGTCTCCCCGGAGTAGACCAGGGCGACCGTGCCGCTCGGGGTGTGCACGGTCATGGGCTGCCGCCCGCCGGGCAGGTCGATGATGGCGAGCCTGCGGTGGCCGAGCGCGGCCGGGCCGTCGATCCACGTGCCGCGGTCGTCCGGACCGCGGCACTCCATGGTCCGCGTCATCGCCTCCAACGCGTCGGCCGAGGCCCGCAGGTCACGGTCGAAGGAGACCCAGCCGGTGATGCCACACATATGTTTCCTCCTGCTTCCCGATCCGCCGTGACCGCCCGGCGGGAGCGCCCCTGGCCTGCGAGGACGCAGGCGAACGGGACGCCGGAACCCAAGCAGTTGTACACGGCATCTAGGTTTCGAGCGTGTGACATGCGGGCCGGGACGGTCAACGCGCCCGTAACGCGACGCCAGAGCCCACCCCATCGGTTTCGGCCGCCGCGAGCCCGTGAACCGGAACCGTCCCCTTCGCAAATCCTTGCCGTGGACGGCCCGACACATTCGGTTACCTGAGGCAACCAGAGCGATCCGGCCAACGGCAAAGATTCGATCAATCCTGACCGGCGGCCCCCTCGGCACGCCTCCCGCGGCCCGGCCGACCACGGGATTCCGCCATGACTCGACGCCGGCCGAATCCGCCGTCCGGCCGGCCGCCGTCGGGTCGCGGCCGCAGCGTCGGACCGAGAAGCTGGTCGCACACGACCGTGCACGCACGGTGACTGTCCCGCGGACGGAATGCGGACGGTACGCGAAAGGTTGGCCTTTACATCGAACGGTTCGGATCCCAGGACCCGACACGACCCCGCGGCGCCTCCCGGCTCCGCTCCCCGATCAGCGAGGCACCGTGAACCAGCACTCCCCCGAGCAGCCCGCCGACACCGTCGCCCGGCTGCGCGCGACCTTCCGCTCCGGCCGCACCCAGCCCGTCGCGTGGCGCACCGGCCAGCTGGGCCGGCTGCGCGAGCTCCTGACCGACCACGGCACCGACCTGGCCGACGCCCTCCACGCCGACCTGGGCAAGAGCTCCGCCGAGTCCTTCCGCACGGAGATCGACTTCACCGTGCGCGAGATCGACCACACCCTGGAGCACCTCGACGGCTGGCTGCGGCCCGAGTCCGCGCCCGTCCCCGCACACCTCGGCCCGGACGCCACCGCCTGGACGCAGTACGACCCGCTCGGCGTCGTGCTCGTCATCGCCCCGTGGAACTATCCGGCCCAGCTGCTGCTCACACCGCTGGTCGGCGCCCTGGCCGCGGGCAACGCGGTCGTGGTCAAGCCCAGCGAGATGGCCCCCGCCACCTCCGCCGTGCTCGCCCGCCTGCTGCCCCGGTACCTCGACACGGACGCGATCGCCGTCGTCGAGGGCGGCATCCCCGAGACCACGGCTCTGCTGGCCGAGCGCTTCGACCACATCTTCTACACCGGCAACGGAGCCGTCGGCCGCATCGTGATGCGCGCCGCCGCCGAGCACCTCACGCCGGTCACCCTCGAACTGGGCGGCAAGTCCCCGGTGTTCGTCGACCGGGACACGGACCTCGCCGTCGTCGCGGACCGGCTGGTCCGCGGCAAGTTCCTCAACGCGGGCCAGACGTGCGTCGCCCCCGACTACGTGCTGACCGACCCCGAGACCGCCCGCGCACTGGAGCCCGCGCTGAGCAGCGCCGTGGAGGCGCTGTTCGGCACGGAGCCGCAGACGTCGGAGGCCTACGGCCGCATCGTCAACGAGCGGCACTTCGACCGGCTCGCCGGACTGCTCGGCTCCGGCCGCACCGTCACCGGCGGCGGCACCGAGCGGGCCACGAAGTACATCGCGCCGACGGTGCTCGCCGACGTCGACCCCGACTCGCCCGTCATGCAGGAGGAGATCTTCGGCCCGATCCTTCCCGTCGTCACGGTGCCCGGTCTGGACGCGGCGATCGACTTCATCAACGACCGCGACAAGCCGCTGGCGCTGTACGCGTTCACGGAGTCCGACACCACCCGCGAGCGCCTGGCCGCCGAAACCTCCTCCGGGGGGCTGGGGTTCGGCCTGCCCCTCGCCCATCTGACCGTCTCCGACCTGCCGTTCGGCGGCGTCGGCGAGAGCGGCATGGGCAACTACCACGGCCGCTACTCCATCGAGACCTTCAGCCACCGCAAGGCCGTCCTCGCGAAGCCCCTCGACTGAACCGGGACCGGCCGCGCCCGAGCCCTCATCGGGCGTCCCGGCCGCCCTCCCTGACGGCCGCCGCTCCGTCGTCACCGTGAACCGGCGGCCACCACCGTCGCGGTGAGGGGTTCGAGGCAGCCGGTCAACTCGTCGACCTCCGCCGGGGACAGAGTCTCGTAGGGCGCCGCCGCGAGGTCGTCCGTCAGCGCCTCGATGCGGCGCTTCGTCTCCCGGCCCTCCTGCGTGAACCGGCCCTCTGCGTCGACGAGTCCACGGCTGCGGAGGCCGTCCATGACGGCGGTCAGGCGCTGTCTCGGCAGGTGGTGGATGCGCCCGAACGACTCGGGCGGATGGATGCCCTGCGCCAGGGCCGAGAGCACATGGGCCTCCGTGCCTCCGACGCCCGCGCCGACCAGCGCGGCGATGTGCCCGTCCGCGCGGTGTTCGCGCAGCATGGTCGCGCAGTGCCAGAGCCGTTCGACGGGGTCGCTCGGAACCGGCAGGGCACGCATGGCCGCGTACATCACGCGGCCCTCCATGGGCGCGTGCGTCGCCGCCCGCGCGGTGAGGTCCGCCGCCCGTGCCAGCCCGGCGGACTCCGCGCGCTCCGCGCCGACGATCCGTCGCAGCGACGCCGCGCTCCCCCTCAGCCGTGCGGCGAGCGACGCCTCCGGCGGGATCGTCTCCCAGGCACCCGGGATGTGCCGCGCGGCCTCCCCCTGCGCGAAGCTGTAGAAGGCCGCGTGCACCACCTCGGCCGGTACGCGCCCCAGCGGCGCCGCACGACTGGCGAAGTAGCCGTCCCAGTAGGTGCGGTGGCCGAGCGCGGCCAGTTCCTCGTTGCACTCGGGCGCGGAGAACGTGACCATGCAGATCGGCTCGAGAAGCTCGTACAGGCGACGCGCTGTCTGACTCATGGCGACCATCATGCTCCCGGGCCGCGCCCCGGCCCGGTACTGACCCGCAGCGCGGGACGGCGCGGGCGACTCCCCCGTGAGAGCTACGGGCACCCCGCCCAGGTGTCCTCCGGGGAGTGACGACGCGGGACGGCGGCGTCCCTAGATTCGTCCTGCGTCGCCGGGAGTGACCGGCGGCGACCCCACCCACACCCGCTCCCGAGCCGTCGCGCTCGCCGCGCACCGCCCCACCTGCCGCCTGGAGGCCCTCATGTTCCGCACCGTCGCCAAGGTCATCGCGGCCGTCGCCGTCGTCTGCACCGTGGCGGGTGCGGGACTCGTCCTCGACGAGGAGTACCGGAAGGACAGTTCGGAGGACAGTTCGCCGGGCGCGACCTTCACCGGCGTCAGGAAGCTCGGCATCGACGGGCAGCGGCTCAACGTGTCCTGCTCGGGCCGCACCGGAGCGGACGAGCCCCTGGTGATGCTGCTGCCCGGCGGCGGCGAGGGCCTCGGCAACATGGCCGCGCTCCAGAAGTCGCTGGCCCGTACGGTCCGGGTCTGCTCCTACGACCGGCCCGGCGAAGGCGCCAGCGACAAGCCCGACGGGCCGCAGCACCTCGAGGACAGCGCCCGTGTGCTCAACCGGCTGCTGGACCGGCTCGCCGGCGACCGGCCCGTCGTCCTCGCCGGCCACTCCCTCGGCGGCTACCTCGCCGCCCGCTACACCCCGTCCCACACCGACCGCGTGAAGGGACTCGTGCTGTTCGACGCGACGATCCCGTACCTCACGCGCGACATGAAGCGGACCGTCCCCGCCGCTGCGACCGGGGCGCCGGCCCAGCTGCGGGACGGTGCGCTCGCGGTCAACGAGGGGCAGAACCCGGAGCGGTTCGTCATCGAGGACGGCCCGGTCCGCTCCGCGGGGGACATCCCA
>NZ_WWIA01000567.1 GCF_009870065.1 Streptomyces sp. SID5785
AGCCGCGGCCCTCGTTGCCCGGGGTGACGCCGTCGCCGATGAGCATCGTCGAGGTGCGCATGTGGTCGGCGACGACGCGCAGCGAGACGTCGGACTCGTGCCGGGCGCCGTAGGCGACGCCGGTCAGTTCGCCGGCCTTGTCGATGACGACCTTGAGGGTGTCCGTCTCGTACATGTTCTGCACGCCCTGCAGGATCATCGCGAGGCGCTCGAGGCCGAGGCCCGTGTCGATGTTCTGCGAGGGCAGGTCGCCGAGGATCTCGAAGTCGTCCTTGCCGGTGCCGGGACCGCGCTCGTACTGCATGAAGACCAGGTTCCAGATCTCCACGTAGCGCTCGTCGTTGACGGCCGGGCCGCCCTCCTCGCCGAACTCGGGACCACGGTCGTAGTTGATCTCGGAGCACGGGCCGCACGGGCCGGGGACGCCCATGGACCAGAAGTTGTCCTTCTTGCCCAGGCGCTGGATGCGCTCCTTCGGCACCCCGACGACCTCGTGCCAGATGCGCTCGGCCTCGTCGTCGTCGAGGTAGACGGTGATCCAGAGCTTCTCCGGCTCCAGGCCGTAGCCACCCTTGTCCTGGGGCGTGGTGAGCAGCTCCCAGGCGTACTTGATGGCGCCTTCCTTGAAGTAGTCGCCGAAGGAGAAGTTGCCGCACATCTGGAAGAACGTGCCGTGGCGGGTGGTCTTGCCGACCTCTTCGATGTCGGGCGTGCGCACGCACTTCTGGACCGAGGTGGCGCGCGGCGCGGGCGGCTTGACCTCACCCAGGAAGTAGGGCTTGAAGGGGACCATGCCGGCGGGGACGAGCAGCAGAGTCGGGTCGTCCGCGATGAGCGACGCCGAGGGCACGACCTTGTGGCCACGCTCCTCGAAGAAGCTCAGCCAGCGGCGGCGGATTTCAGCCGACTCCATCAGTGGTCCTCATTCCGGTTGTTGATCGAGTACCTGGTGTTCTCGAGGTACTTGGGGTGCTCGGTGGGCTTGCCGAAGGTGTTCTCGATGACGGCGAAGCCGCGGGGGGCGGGAAGTTCACGCTCCGGGGTCTCGTTCAACCCCAGTGCGTCGCCCAGTTGTGCCTCGCGCTCGGCCATGTTGTCCCGGACGTCGAGGGCGAAGTCCTTGAGCCGGTGGCCCGCCTCGACGGCCTTGTTCGCCGCCTGGGCGGCGAGGCTCTCGGGAGTGAGCTGCTTCAGCTTGCGGTTGACCTTGGTGGTGGCCCACACGCCGGCGGCGGCGCCCGCGGTGAACCAGAACGTACGACGGAACATCGCTCGGTCAGTCCCTCTTATTCCGGTCGGCGCGCTTGGCGCGGCGCGATGCCGGGACCGCGCGGCCCACGATCACGGTACGTCGGCTCGGCTTGGCGGGCGCGTCCTTGCCCTTGCCGCCGATCGCCCGGCGCACCCCGTACCCGAAGGCCGCCACCTTGACCAGCGGGCCCCCGAAGGTGGAGGCGACGGTGGAGGAGAGCGCCGACGCGTTCGACGTGACTTCCTGGACGTCGGAGGCGATCGCGTCGACCCGGTCGATCTGGGTCTGGGCGGAGCGCACCGCGGTGGAGGCGTCGGCCAGCAGGGGCACGGCCTGCTCGGTCACGTCCGCGACCAGCTTCGTGGTCGCCCTGAGCGTCTGGGCCAGTCTCGCGAGTGCCACCGCGAGGAAGGAGACCAGGATCGCCCAGAAGACGGCCACGAGGATCCCGGCCACCTCACCACCGGACACTTGGCACCACTTTCTGGTTCGGCACTGTCTGATGCGCCGTCGCTGAACCGCTGAACATCGAAAAGTCGTCTCCGAGCCTATCGCGCCCGGCCCCGCGCTCCGTACCCCGTTCCCCGTTCGCGCGGCTCCTCTTCGGCTCGACCGATTGTACGGACCGCGTACGGGTGAGTACGCTCCGTACCCCATGCGACGCTCTCCGTGCCCCGACGACCCGTCGTCCGGTCCCCCGCGCCCCGGAAACCTCCCCCACGAACTGAACCGTTTCGTCGGCCGTGCCGCGGAGCGGTCGGCGCTGCTGCGCGACCTGGAGACCACGCGCCTGGTCACGGTGACCGGCGTAGGCGGCGTCGGGAAGTCACGGTTCGCCGCGCACTCGGCGGCCCGCGCGCCCACGGAGCTGCGCCGGGACGGTGTGTGGCGCGTCGAGCTGGCGCCGGTGCGCGACGACGGGCTGGTCGAGCACGCGCTCGCGCAGGCGCTCGGACTGACCGACCACACGACGCGGCCGCCCCGCCAGGTCCTGGTCGACCACCTCGCCGAGCGCCGTCTGCTGCTCGTGCTCGACGGCTACGAGCATCTCGTCGACGCCTGCGCCTCGCTGGTGCGGGACCTGTTGCGGGCCGCGCCCGGGCTGCGGGTGATCGCGGTGGGGCGCCGGCCGCTGGCGCTGGCCGGGGAGCGGCTGTTCCCGCTGGCACCGCTGACGGCGGCGGACGCCGCGGAGCTGTTCGCGGACCGGGCGCGGGGGCTGCTCCCCGCCTTCCGCGACGACACGGGCGACCCGGCGGTCCTGGAACTGTGCCGCCGTCTGGACTGCCTGCCGCTCGCGGTGGAGCTGGCGGCGGGCCGGCTGCGGGCGCTGTCACCGGCCCAGCTGGTGGAGCGGCTCGACGACCGCTTCCGGCTGCTCACGGGCGGCGGCCGGGACGCCCTGCCGCGCCACCAGACGCTCCGTACGACGATCGGCTGGAGCCACGAGCTGTGCACGGCGCCGGAGCGGCTGCTGTGGGCGCGGCTCTCCGTGTTCTCCGGCCCCTTCGACCTGGAGGCCGCGGAGTACGTGTGCGGCGGCGACGGCCTGCGCCACGACGAGATCCTCGACGTGCTGGACGCGCTGCTCGCCCAGTCCGTGGTGCTGCGCGAGGAGGGCCGCGGCGCGGTCCGCTACCGGCTTCTCGACACGGTCCGCGCGTACGGCGCCGAGTGGCTCGACTCGCTCGGCGACACGGACCGGATGCGGCGCCGGCACCGCGACTGGTACCTGGGGCTGGCCACCTGGTGCGAGCTCGACTGGTTCTCACCACGGCAGAGCGAGGTCGCGACCCGGATCGACGCGGAGCTGCCGAACCTGCGGGCGGCCCTCGAGTTCTGTCTCTCGGAGCCGGGCGAGGGCCATCTGGGCCGGTATCTCGCGGGCACGCTGTGGTTCTACTGGGCGGGCTGCGGCCGGCTCGCGGAGGGCAGGCACTGGCTCGACCGCAGCGTCGGTCCGGACGGGGAGCACGGCGCGGAGGGCGCGGACCCGGACGAGTACCGGGACGCACGGCTCAAGGCGCTGTGGGTGCTCGGCTACGTCGCGGTGCTGCAGGGCGACGTGGTGTCCGCCCTCGCCGCGCTCGAGGAGTGCCGCACGGAGGCGGAGCACGCGGGCAACGCGACGGCGCTCGCGTACGCGGTGCACCGCACCGGCTGCCTGGCGCTCATCACCGAAGATCTGCCGCGCGCGGAACGGCTGTTGCGCTCGGCCCTGCGGCGCTACCGGGAGATCGGCGAGCTCAACAGCAACGTGCTGATGGGCCAGGTCGAGCTGGCGATGGCCGTGGCCTTCCAGGGCGACCTGCCGCAGGCCGTCGCCCTGTGCGAGGACGTACGCGAGGTCTGCGCGGACCACGGCGAGCGCTGGACGCGGGCGTACGCGCTGTACGTCCTGGCCTACGCGGCATGGACCCGGGGCGACCTGCCCGAGGCGCGGGAGCTGCTCGTCGAGTGCCTGGTCATCGACCACGAGTTCCACGATCTGCTCGGCCTGGTGCTCGCGGTGGAACTGCTCGCGCTGGTCACGGAGGCGGAGGGGGACGCCCCGGAGGCGGCCCTGCTACAGGGCGCGGCGGGGAGGATCTGGCCGTCGGTGGGTCCGCCGCTGTTCGGCTCGGGGCACTACAACGGCCCGCACGAGGTGTGCGAGGGGCGGGCGCGGGCGGTGCTCGGGGACGCGCGGTTCGACGAGCTGGCGCGCGCGGGCGAGCGGCTCGCCGCGGACGAGGTCGTGGAGCGGGTGCTGCGCCGGGGCGCACGGCCGGTGGCGGCGGTGCCCGCACCGCGGCAGCCGCGCTCCGGCGGCGCGGAGGCCGGTCCGGAGACCGGC
>NZ_WWIA01000059.1 GCF_009870065.1 Streptomyces sp. SID5785
GTCGCCACCCGCGCCGCGTCCGGCAAGGTGCTCCAGGCGCTCGGCCCGGTCGTCCCCGAGCTGTGGGGCGGCTCCGCCGACCTGGCCGGCTCGAACAACACCACGATCGACAAGGCCAGCTCCTTCCTGCCGAAGGGCAACCCGCTGCCCGAGGCCGACCCCTACGGCCGCACGGTCCACTTCGGCATCCGCGAGTTCTCGATGGCCGCCGAGATGAACGGCATCGCGCTGCACGGCAACACCCGCATCTACGGCGGCACCTTCCTGGTGTTCTCCGACTACATGCGCAACGCGGT
>NZ_WWIA01000568.1 GCF_009870065.1 Streptomyces sp. SID5785
TGCCGCTCGCCGCGGTGGTCCTCGCCGTCGCCCTGCGGTACGTGCCCGAGAGCCGAGACCCGGACGCGGCGGACACCCCCTTCGACCGGCTCGGTGCCGTCCTCGCCGCGCTCTGCCTCGCCGGGGTCAGCTACGCACTCATCGGGGCGTCCGGCGGTGTGCCCGCGGGCGGCACCGCGATCGCGGCCGCGGCGGGCGTCGGCGCCGGGGTCGCCTTCGTGCTCGTGGAGCGGCACCGGTCCGCGCCCATGCTGCCCCCGCACCTCTTCCGCTCCCGGCTCTTCAGCGCGGCGAACGGCATGACGCTGTGCCTGTACGCGGGCATCGGCGGCATCCTGTTCCTGTTGCCCGTCCAGCTCCAGACCGCGCTCGGGTACGACGCCCTGCAGGCCGGAGTGGCGACGCTGCCGATCACCGTCCTGATGCTGCTGCTCTCGGCGCGCTCCGGCGACCTCGCCCGCCGCGTCGGCCCCACCCTGCCGCTGGTGGCCGGGCCGCTCGTCGCCGCGGCCGGCGTCCTGCTCATGCTCCGCATCGGGCCCGACTCCTCGTACGCGGGGGAGGTGCTGCCCGCGGTCGGCGTGCTCGGCCTCGGCATGGCCGGCTTCGTGGCCCCCCTGACGGCGACGGTGCTCGCGTCCGTGGAGCCCCGGCACGCGGGACTGGCCAGCGGGGTCAACAACACGGCGGCCCGCGTCGCGCAACTGCTCGTCGTGGCCGCGCTGCCGCTCGCCGTCGGACTGTCCGGCGAGGCCTACACACGGCCCGAGTCCGTGAACGCCTCGTTCCACCGGGCCGCGTACGGCTGCGCCGCGCTGTTCGTCCTCGGCGCCGCGCTCGCCGCGCTGTTCGTCCGGCCCAAGGCCGTGCGGCCGCGCATCGCCGAGGCCCCGCATCCGCAGTGCCGCTCCCATCTCGGGGTGAACGCACCGGCCCTCGAGCCGGGCGACGGAGGGTGACAACGGGCCGCTCTGCCGCGCCGTCACCGCCCGGGCGACCGGCCGGTTCTTCTCTCCCCGGTGAGCAGTACCGCCCGCGCGCGGCGGCCGGTTTGTCGCCCGGGCGCGCATTCCCGTCGACGGGCGCGCCGTCCGGCCGTTCTGACCGCGGCGCGATTTGACCCTTGCCCGCCAACTGGGGCATCGGTGTGCCTTGTTGTCTCCAGGGGGCCGTGCCTCAATGGGGCCGCCCCGCCTCTGACGACACGTCAGGAGGCGTGCGGCACGCCACTTCCCCCCACACGAAGGGCACAGGGCACCCCCATGAGACTCAGTACCCGCTCCCTCCGCTCGACCTCGGCCGGCCGCCGCGCCGGCCTGTGCACCGCGCTCGGCACCGGACTCGCCGCCGTCGGCGTCCTGGCGCTCGCCCCCGCGGCCGGCGCGGTCGAACCCCAGTCGGCCACCATCTCCTTCGACTGCGGCACCTGGGGCGCCGGCAGCGCGACCCTGACCGCCGCCCAGAACGGCACCGCCGCCACCATCGAGGTGTCCACCTCGGCGATCACCGCGCCGATCGACGTCGGCGCGGGCTCGGTCAGCTCCACCCTCACCCTGACCAACAACGGTGCGGGCGAGGTCAGCTTCACCGGCGACTCCAACCCGGCGATCCCGGCCGGCAGCGCGGTCTCCACCGGCCCGCTCGACGGGACCGTGGCCCCGGGCGACAGCCTCGAGGCGGCGTCCCTGACGGTCGTGGTCTTCGGCGTCACGGCCACCTGCACCGCGACGTCCGCGCAGACGCCCGGCCCGTTCGTGTTCGACTGATCGCGTCGTGAACGTGCGGTGAGCGCGGGGGACTTCGGCCGGGGCGCCGTCAGCCGCGGCGGCCGGCCGGCCAGTCCTCCGCGCTCACGCACGCCGCGATCCGGTCCCACTCCGCGGCCCCGCCCGGCAGCGGCCACGCCCACGTGAATTGCTCACGGCGGTCCAGGTCGTCCAGGACGCGTGCGAGCCGCGGACCGGCGACGGCGGCGCCGTCCGGGACGGTGGGCCCGTGGCGGGCGCGGAGGGCGGCGAACCGGTCCAGTTCGGCGGTGTAGGAACGCGCCGCGTCGTCGACCCGTGCGGCCAGATCGTCGCCCGGCAGTGTGCGGTGCAGGGTCAGCAGCGGCGGTGCGACGGATTCCGCGGCGGCGGCGGCGAGCCGGGCGTGGCCGTCCAGCACGAGATGGCAGTCCAGACCGCTGACCCACCACAGGAGGACCGGCGGGAGCGATCCGTCCCGTGCCTGTTTGCGGTACGCCTTGACCCGGCCGTCGTCGGGGCCCGGCAGTGGCCGCAGCGGCAGCACCTCCCACGATCCGTTGTGCAGGAACCAGTCGAGGTAGCCGTCCGGATGGCCCTCGACGATCATCGCCTCCCAGCAGGGGCGCACCGTGGAGGATGCGGAGGACGCGGCGAAGTGGCCGTGGTCCGGCGCCTGTCCGAGCCGGAGCCGGTGCTCGGCCGACAGCAGCCAGCGCCCCTCGTGCAGCGGGCTGTCCGGCGAGTCGAGGAGATCCTGCGCGAAGCGGTGCGCCCAGCGCCGCGGGTCGCCGCCCAGGGCCCGGGCCCGGTCGGCGCGCAGGGGCGGCACACATGAGCGGAACGCATCGGTCCGCCAGAGGTCGACCCCCTCGCGATGCGGGTCGACGAAGGCGAGCAGCAGCGTCTCGGAGCCCCGGCGCAGCAACAGCCGGTGTTCGGCGGCGTACAGGCACAGCCCCGGACGCCGCAGGTCCCGTCCGCCCCCCTCGCGCCGGCCCGCGGCGTCGCGTCCAGGGACAGCCCCGTCCACGTACCGTCGTCCGCCGTGAGGTCCTTGCGCAGCATGCGCAGAGCCTATTGGGCGCGTCGCGGGGGTGTCCCGGACCGGGGGCGGGGTAGCTGATGCTCGACGCCCGCCGGGCGGGCGGGAGCGGGGAGGAACGGCTGTGACAGTGGAGCAGTCCGCCGACGGCGCGGTGGGCGCCGTGGTGGCCTACGACGGGCAGTTGCTGATGGTGGGGCGGCCGGACGCACGGACCCTGCCCTGCGGCACGCCCGCACCCGGCGAGACGGCCGGTGCCACCGCGGCCCGCGCCGTGTACGAGCTGACCGGCTACCTGGTCGACGGAGCGCAGACCCTGGAGGACGAGGACACCGCGCTGCCCGCCGTGTTGTGCCAGCTCCTGAGCGAGTCCCCGTCGGGTGAGGGGACGGTGCCGCGCGGCGAGATCGGCTGGGTGCCGTTCGAGGAGGCGGAGCTGGCCGGAGTGCCCGAAGCGGTCCGGGCGTATCTGCGGGGACACACCCCCACCTGAGGGCGGGAACGGAAGGCGACGGCGGTGCGGGTCCGGTGGCGTGCCAGGGGCCTCCGGGGGCGCCGCACCGCTCGAATCGAGAGGTGCGGGCGCAAGGGTTACGGTGATTCGGGGGAGCGCGTGCCCGGTGGGACGCGCGGGACGGACGATCCGGCTCTGTCTCTGCCCGTTTGATTTCCCTGGAGGAACGATGACGACTCCCGAGCAGGACCCGAATCAGCAGGAAGGCCCGGCGGACGGCGGCGCGGCAGGCGTCCCCGGCGTCCATGACGGCGGCGCGGACGGAGGCGCGGAGGGCCCGGCGGACGGCGGTGCGTCCGGGACTCCGGGTGTTCATGACGGTGGTGCGGACGGCGGTGCCGAGGGTCCGGCCGATGGCGGTGCGTCGGGGACTCCGGGTGTTCATGACGGTGGTGCGGACGGCGGGGCGGAGGGTCCGGCCGACGGCGGTGCGTCGGGGACTCCGGGTGTTCATGACGGTGGTGCTGACGGCGGTGCCGAGGGTCCGGCCGACGGCGGTGCGTCCGGGACCCCGGGTGTGCAGGACGGCGGCGCCGATGGCGGAGCGGACGGTGGTGCTGACGGCGGCGCGGACGGAGGTGCCGACGGAGGCGCGGACGGCGGGGCCGGTGGCTCCGGAAGCGGCTCTTGAGCGCGGCGGCCCCGCACCCCTTCACGGGCGCCGTCGCAGCGGCTCGGGAGGATCCGGCCGGTGCCCGCACGGGCACCGGCCGTACGGATGCCCGACCGCACGCGGAGCCGCCCGCCCCACCCGGTGACGGGCCGGCCGCCGGCCCGCCCGGTGTTCTGGAGACCCGTCTCACCCGCCTCACCAGGGCGGACTTCGCCCGTGAGGTCTGGTCCCGCACCGCGCTCCTGACGCGTGGGGCGAGTGACTTCGCCGACCTGTTCTCGGCCGGCGCCGTCGACGAACTGATCGCACGGCGCGGTCTGCGCACCCCGTTCCTGCGCGTGGCGAAGGACGGAGCGACCCTCCCCGAGTCGTCGTACACGGCGCCGGCCGGCGTCGGCGCCACGATCGGCGACCAGCTCGACGACACGGCCCTGTGGCGCGCGTTCGCCGACGGCGCCACGCTCGTGCTCCAGGCCCTGCAGCGGACCTGGGAGCCGGTCGCGGACCTGACCGCGGCCCTCGGCACCGAGCTGGGCCACCCCGTCCAGGCCAACGCCTACGTCACGCCACCGCAGAACCGTGGCTTCGACGCCCACTACGACGTGCACGACGTGTTCGTCCTCCAGATCGAGGGCGCCAAGCGGTGGATCGTCCACGAGCCGGTGCTCCCCGACCCCCTGCGCGACCAGCCCTGGACCGACCACCGCTCCGCCGTCGCCGAGGCGGCCCGCGGCGCGCCGGCCGTCGACGCCGTCCTGGAACCCGGCGACGTGCTCTACCTGCCGCGCGGCTGGCTGCACTCCGCGCGGGCCCAGGGCGAGGTCTGCGTCCATCTGACCCTGGGCGTCCACACCTGGACGCGGTACGCGCTGGCCGAACAGCTCGCCGAGGCCGCGCTCGCGGCACTGCGCGAGGACCCGGAGATGCGCGGCACCCTGCCGCTCGGGATCGACGGTCCCGACAGTCCCGACGGAGTGCTGGACGCCGTCCGCGCCCGCCTCGCCGCCGCGGTCGACGGTGCGGACCCCGCGCCGCTCTTCCACCGCGCCCGCCGCGCCCACTCGCGCCCCGCGCCGCTCGGCCCGCTGGCCCAGTTCGCCGCGCTCGACGGGCT
>NZ_WWIA01000569.1 GCF_009870065.1 Streptomyces sp. SID5785
CAAGGGCGTGGCGCGGGTGACGGCGGCGGGCACGACGGGCACCGGCGCGACCCTGACGGTGCCGCTGGCGCGGGACGCGAGGGCGAGCCTTTCGGGGCGGACCTCCGGCGGTGCGCGGATCGGTCCGCTGGGGTGAGCGGGGGCCCGCCCCCGGCTTGCTGACAATCGCGTCAAGAAAGTCCGCCCCGAGGTCTGTCCGGACGCTCTACCCCTCAGTACATTGACGGCATGTCTAACAAGCGCGTCACGCTGAAGGCACGCCAGGTGTCCTTCGCCTGGGACGACACTCCCCTGCACTGGCTGCCCGACGACCCGTTCACGACGCACACGATCAACGTGCTGCACCTCCTGCTGCCCGCGGGAGAACGCTGGTTCGTGCACGTGTACAAGCAGGTGCTGCCCTTCATCCGTGACGACCGGCTGCGCGAGGACGTCATCGGGTTCATCGGCCAGGAGGCCATGCACTCGCAGGCCCACGACGAGGTGCTGCCGCACCTGCGCGAGCAGGGCCTGGACCCGACCCCGTACACCGCCCAGGTGGACTGGTTCTTCGAGAAGCTGCTCGGCGACCGGACCCTGCCGCCGGGCCGGGCCCGCCAGTGGTGGCTGATGGAGCGGGTCGCGCTGATCGCGGCGATCGAGCACTACACCGCGTTCCTCGGCAACTGGGTCCTGAACGCCGACGAGCTGGACCGGCGCGGCGCCGACCCGACCATGCTGGACCTGCTGCGCTGGCACGGCGCCGAGGAGGTCGAGCACCGGTCCGTGGCCTTCGAGCTGTTCATGCACCTCGACGGCGGCTACCGGCGCCGGGCCCGCACCTGGGCCACCGCCTTCACGGCCCTGATCTTCCTGTGGCAGCGCGGCGCGCGCTTCTTCATGGAGAACGACCCGACGCTGCTGGACGGCAAGGCCTCGTTCAAGGCCTTCTACCGCGGCGGCAAGGAGGGCGTCCTGCCCTCCACCGGCGACATGCTGCGCTCCATCCCGCGCTACCTGAGCCGCGGCTACCACCCCGAGCAGGAGGGCGACACCGAGCAGGCCGTCGCCTACCTGGCCACGTCCCCGGCCGCCACCGCCGCCGAGGCCCGCGAAGGAGCCGCCCGGTGAACGCGCGCACCCTGCGCCGGGCCGCCCTCGTCGCCGGGGCCGCCGTCGTGGTGCGCCACGCGCTGCGCCGCCGCGTCAAGAACTCCCCGCTGTGGCCGCTGCCCGCGCTGGAGGAGCCGGTCTCGGGGCGCCCGCGCGCCCGCGCGCTGCGGCTGCGCGTCACCGGCCACGAGCGGATCGCCGACGGGGTGGTCCAGCTGCGCCTCGAAGGCCGGGACCTGCCGGCGTGGCGGCCCGGCGCCCATCTCGACCTCGTCCTGCCGTCCGGCCTGATCCGCCAGTACTCGCTGTGCGGCGACCCGGAGGACACCTCCTCGTACACCGTCGCCACCCGGCTGATCCCGGTCGCGGACGGCGGCCGCGGCGGCTCCGCCGAGGTGCACGAGCAACTCGCCGAGGGCGACGAGATCGAGGTCCGCGGCCCGCGCAACCGGTTCCCGCTGGACACCGCCGCGCCCGCCCACCTCTTCGTCGCCGGCGGCATCGGGATCACGCCGGTCCTGCCGATGCTGCGCGACCTGGAGGCCCGGGGCGCCGCGTGGACGCTGCTCTACGCGGGCCGCGGCCTCGCCTCCATGCCGTTCCTGGAGGAGCTGGCCAAGCTCGACCGGCAGCGCGGCCGGGTCACCGTGGTCGCCGAGGACCGGGACGGCCGACCCGACCTCGCGGCCGCGCTCGACGCCACCGCGCCGGGCACCGCCGTGTACTGCTGCGGCCCCGAGGGCCTCATGACGGCCGTCGAGGAGCTCCTGCCGACGGGCCGGGAGCTGCATCTGGAGCGCTTCACCCCACGCAATTCGGCCGACGGGAACGGGCCGTTCGAGGTCGAGCTGCGGCGCAGCGGCACGATCGTGCACGTCCCCGCGGACACCACGGTCCTCGCCGCGCTGCGCCCCGAGGTGCCCGGTCTCGCGTACTCCTGCGAGCAGGGCTTCTGCGGCACGTGCCAACAGCGCGTGGTCGAGGGCGACATCGACCACCGCGACGAGCTCCTCACGGACGCGGAGCGCGACGGTTCGATGCTCATCTGTGTCTCACGATGCCGTGGTGAGCGCCTCGTTCTCGATCTCTGAGGCGGGTGAGCTCGGCGGCCTGATCCGCTCGGTAAAGTGTTCGGTATGACTACCGGGGTGCGGCGCAGATTGGGAGTCGAGGAGCGGCGGCGGCAGTTGATCGAGGTCGCTCTCGAACTGTTCAGCCACCGCTCGCCCGACGAGGTCTCCATCGACGAGATAGCGGCCGCCGCGGGCATCTCGCGGCCGCTCGTCTACCACTACTTCCCCGGCAAACTCAGCCTCTACGAGGCCGCGTTGCAGCGGGCCGCGCAGGAGCTCGCGGAGCGCTTCGAGGAACCGCAGGAGGGACCGCTCGGGGCGCGTCTGCTGCGCGTGATGAGCCGCTTCTTCGACTTCGTGGACGAGCACGGGCCCGGCTTCTCGGCGCTGATGCGCGGCGGCCCGGCCGTCGGCTCGTCGACGACGAACGCGCTGATCGACTCCGTCCGGCAGGCCGCGTACGTCCAGATCCTGGCGCACCTGCGGGTGCCCGCGCCGTCCGCGCGCCTGGACCTCGTGGTCCGCACCTGGGTGTCGCTCGCCGAGTCCACGGCGCTGATCTGGCTGGACGGGCGGCGCATCCCGCGCGAGGAGCTCCAGACACAGCTGGTGCACGACTTCGCGGCCCTGGCCGCCGTCAGCGCCGCCCACGACGCGGAGATGGCCGTGCTGCTGCGCCGCATCCTGGCCGACGAGCCGGCCGACGGCCCCTTCGCGGAGCTCGTCGGACGGCTCGTGACGCTGGCGCCGGCCGGGAGCGTCCGGACGGTTCAGCCGACGGCGGACCGGTAGGACGGCTCCAGGTCGCGCACCTCGGCCGACAGGTGGACGCCCGCCGGGTCCTGGATGTGCGCGGGCAGCAGTCCGATGACCGCCTCGGCGAGCGCCGCCTTGGCCTCGTCGGTGCGCCCCGCGAGCAGGGACACCTCGACGTGCAGCACGAGGTCCGGCGCGGCGCCGTCCCCGACGACGGTCTCCTCGGCGCGGCGGAAGCGCGTCTTGCAGGCGGGGATGCGCGCGGCGACGGTGTCCACGCAGGCCTGGTGCACGGCACCGGCGAGCTTGACCCGGTCGAGGCGGTCGTCGAGCCCCGGGGAGTGGTCGACGGTGATCAGAGGCATGGGTTCACTCCGTGATGCGTACGGGCCCGTGGGCAGGTCACCGCTCACCTTGACGGTGCCGGCGGGCCCGGCACAACTCACCGTCCGACGGGCGGACGGTCCGGCCCGCCCGGGCGGAACGGCGGCCCGGCCAAGTCCGCCGGGGGCGCGAGCCGGTGGGCAATACGGGTGGTGACCGGTAAGGTCCGTCCCGTGACCGCACGCCTTGCCGACATAGCAGCACACGCGGGGGTCAGCGAAGCGACGGTCAGCCGTGTGCTCAACGGCAAGCCCGGTGTCGCCGCGGCCACCCGCCAGTCCGTGCTCGCCGCCCTGGACGTCCTCGGCTACGAGCGCCCGATGCGGCTCAAGCAGCGCAGCGCGGGGCTCGTCGGCCTCATCACGCCCGAGCTGGAGAACCCGATCTTCCCCGCGCTCGCCCAGGTCGTCGTGCAGGCCCTGACCCGGCAGGGGTACACCCCGGTCCTCGCGACGCAGACCCCCGGCGGCTCCACCGAGGACGAACTGACCGAGATGCTCGTCGACCGCGGGGTCAGCGGCATCATCTACGTGTCCGGGCTGCACGCCGACACCACGGCCGACACCCGGCGCTACGAGCGACTGCACGGCCAGGGCGTTCCGTTCGTGCTCGTCGACGGCTACTCGGCGTCCATCGCCGCCCCGTTCATCTCGCCCGACGACCGGGCCGCGGCGGCGCTCGCGGTGACGCACCTCGTCTCGCTGGGGCACACCCGGATCGGGCTCGCGCTCGGCCCGAAGCGGTTCGTGCCGGTGCAGCGCAAGACCGAGGGGTTCGTGCGGGCGATGCGCGAGCGGCTCGGGCTCTCCCCCGACGAGGTGGAGCGGGAGTTCGTCCAGCACTCCCTGTACACGCTCGAGGGCGGGCAGGCGGCCGCCGCCGCCCTCCTCGACCGGGACTGCACGGCGCTCGTCTGCGCGAGCGACATGATGGCACTGGGTGCCGTGCGGGCGGTACGGGAGCGCGGCCTCGACGTGCCGCGGGACGTGTCGGTGGTCGGCTTCGACGACTCCCCGCTCGTCGCGTTCACGGATCCGCCGCTGACCACGGTCCGTAAGCCCGTGCACGCGATGGGCCAGGCCGCCGTCAACACGCTGCTCGAGGAGATCGGCGGCACGCCTGCGCCCCGCAGCGAGTTCGTCTTCATGCCGGAGCTGGTCGTCCGGGGTTCCACGGCCTCGTCCCCTGGGGTGCGGCCTCGTCCGTGAGGCGTAGAGGGTGCGTCCGGGACCCGCCCGAGGGATGATCGGACGGGGGGTCGGAATCTGGCAGACTCTGCGTCTATGGGTGAAAAGACCGTGACGACACTGGAAGGCCGACAAGGGCCCACCAACTCACCCAACGCGGACGATCGCGCCGGGCGGCGGGCCCCTGCACTCCTGCGGCGTCTGCGCACCCCGCGGCGTCCACGGCTCTGGTTCGAGATCCTTCTCATCGCGGTGAGTTACTGGACGTACTCGATGGTGCGCAACGCGGTCCCGGAGCAGAAGGCCCAGGCCCTGCGGAACGCGGACTGGATCTGGCAGGCGGAGCACCATCTCGGGATCGCCGTGGAGCAGAGCGTCAACCACGCGGTCGACGGGGTGTCTTGGCTCGTCGTCGGCATGAACTACTACTACGCGACGCTGCACTTCGTCATCACGCTCGGTGTCCTGGTGTGGCTGTTCCGTCGCCACCCCGGGCGGTACGCGGCGACCCGGCTCGTCCTGTTCGCGACGACGGCGGTCGCGCTGGTCGGCTACTACTTCTACCCGCTGGCGCCGCCCCGCCTGATGACCGGCGGCCACTTCATCGACACCGTCGCCGTGCACCAGACCTGGGGCTCCATGGCCTCGGGGAACCTGAAGAACATGTCGAACCAGTACGCGGCGATGCCCTCGATGCACATCGGCTGGTCGCTCTGGTGCGGGCTGACGATCTTCGCGCTGGCGACGGTGCCGTGGGTGCGGGTGCTCGGGCTGGTCTATCCGGCGGCGACGCTCGTCGTGATCGTGGCGACGGCGAACCACTTCTGGCTGGACGCGGTGGGTGGCATGGCGTGCCTCGCGTTCGGCTACGCGGTGGCGTGGTGCTGGTACGGGGGCCTGCCGTACGCGTTGCCGCGTGCCGTCGCGTCGGGCTCCGCCCCGGCCCTGCCGATGAAGGTATGACCCACGACCGCGCCCCGGTGGGGGCCGGCCGCGCAGTTCCCCGCGCCCCTGAAATGCAGGCGCTAC